>JBOGWD010000252.1:0-3290 GCA_050693275.1 Actinomycetota bacterium
CGGCCTCGGGGTTCCGGGTCAGCGTGAGGACGTCGGAGTCGCCGCGGAACTTCCGGTACTCCGGCAGGTAGCGGCCGGCCTGACGCATGAACCACACCGGCGTGGCGTCGACGGGCTCCCGGCGGCACGCGCGGAGGAACCGGTCGCGAAGGATGGTCGGTGAACGGGTGGAGAGCGATCTCACGGAAGCCAGTCTAGCCGCGAACGACGTCCCCCCCCTCGAAGCCCGACCGGCTCGATCCGTGCGCTAGTAGGGAAGGAACCGTGTGAACATCCCGCAGTGATCGGACCACAGGCTCTCGATCGGACCGCAGTAGACCTCGTCCTCCACCGGCGTTGCGACGTTGGTCGGCAGGACCAGGGACTCCCTCGTCGGCGTGAACCTCGACGGGAAGGCGTCCTGGTCGCCGAGCAGGATGCCCATCACATCCCGCTCCGCGTAGGCCACGATCTCGAAGTCCTCGAGCGGGCGCTCCGCTTCGGTCGTCTCCGTCGTCATGTCCGCGAAACCGATGTTGAAATCGCCCGCGAGGATCGGCGGATACAGCCCCGAGTCCCCGAAACGCGCTTCCGACTGGTCCACCAGGTCCTTGATGGCCTGGAGCGCACCCGCGTAGTCTTTGAAATCGACGTGGACGTTGTAGACATGGATGCGCAAGCCGGGCTGGCCGACCAGCTCGAACCGAGAGAAGGAGGGACCGAAGACCCAGCCGCCCCCGGACCGGTTGTACGAGGACGCCCAGTGGAGACCCTGGCCATCGATCAGGGAGCACATCTCCGCGAACCGCTCGGGGGGATCGGAACATGGGTAACCGCGCCGAAGGTGCACGCCGACGACTGAGGTGTTGTCGTGCGCCCACACCACGTCGCTCGAGGACCCCCCCGTGACGTTGCGGAGCCGTTGGGGGTTGTACAGGACGGCGTTGCCGGCCCACAGGCTGCACAGGCCCTGGGGAACCCCTCGAATGCTGAGGTAGGCGATCCGATACGAGACGTTGGTGCGGGTCTGTATGCGCGACATCAGCTCGAAGAGCGTCTCGTAGTCGCGCACCACACCGAACGTGGGACACGAGTTGTGGCCCCAGACCTCCTGCAGCGAGATCACGTCCGGGGTCGTCTGCGTATCCTGCATCCAGGTGGCGATCCGATCGTATCGGTCCGGCCAGGGGATGACCGTCGCGCCCTCCCCCTCGTCCTGGCCGCCCCATCGGTCGTGGATCCCCCGCAGGTTCACGGCCAGGACCGACAGACGGAACTCCTCACGTCCGACCTCGGACCCGATCTGGCCGAGCTCGCACGCCTGCAGGCCGAACAGGACGATGAACAGACCGGCCGCCGGCTTCCTCCAACGACTCCGCCGCGGGTACCTTATGGGCGGGTCGCCATATCCCTCGATCACGGCCCTCAAGGAATTACGTCGGGCACTCCCCGTCAACAGGGGAATTTGGGGGACACAGAGCCGGAGCCGCGTGCGTTTCCGGCCCGGTCTGCTCGGGTAATCAACGCAACGTGGGACGGTACGAGGAGCTCATCGAGAAGCGAGACGCTGAGGGCCTGTCCCGGGAGGAGGCCACGGAGCTCGGCCGGCTGATGGCCGAGCGCCGAGGCGAGGAGTACGAGGGGAACGCCGCGGACCCGCCTCCCGACGTCGAGATGCGTCGAGCCTCCGTCCCCGACGACGAGATCGAGGAAGAGGTCGGCGAGCAGGCGAGCAGCCGAAACCGCCCCTCGGGCCGAAGGGCACCGAGCCGAGGCCCACGTCGAGGGAGCCGGAGATCCCGAGGGCGGCCAGGACCCGCCCCCCGCTTAGCCGGAGAACGCGGCGGCCGCGGCCTCCAGGCGCCGCCGCTCGATCAGTCGGCGCTGACGCCGGGCCCGGGCGATCAGCTCCTCGAGATCCACGTCTACGTCCAGCCCTTCGACCGCCAGTCCCTTCAGGGCCATCCACAGAGCCCGCTTCGTGTCCACCCCCGAAGCCAGCAGCTCCAGCTCGATGACACGGCTCAGGGGCGAGTATTCCAGCAGCCGGCCGTTGAGCTTCAGCCGTCCCACCTTCTCCAGGACCCACGCCACCGGGCCCTTCACCGGGCTGCGAGGGATGCGCAGCCCCTCCATGAGCCCCTCCAGGGTGGCCCGATCCTCGTCGATCTCGCGGGCCAACCGCTCCAGGTCGGCCTCGGGTGGTGCCCCCCGGTTGTTCCGGAGGGCTCGGCGGGCCAGCTCGACCCCGCCCACGGCCCCGGCCAGGTGGTCGTTCAGATAGATCCCCAGGAGCTGCCGGTCCACGGCTGGTTGATTCCCCCGGAAGGAAGGTTCAACCGCACCTACGCGTAGAAGATCTGGGTCACCCAGACCAATGCGCCTCGCCGCACGACGCCGACGCCCACCCGCCGGTACTTCCGATCCAGGAGGTTGGCGCGATGTGGTGGGCTGGCCATCAACTCCGCTTGCACCGTCGCTATGTCGGGCCCGTACCCCACGTTCTCCCCCAGCTTCCGCCAGCCGCCGCCGATCGAGCACGAGAGGCAAGAGTGGAACAGCGCGCGGCGGGAAGCCATCTCCTTGCTGTGTCGATGGGCGATCCGCGACAGCCGTCCGGAGAGGCTCAGGGTGCGACGATCCTCGGCCGCCCGGGTCGTGTTGATCATCGCGTGGACTGCCTTCTCGGCGCTCGTCGTCGCCCGGGCCTGGGGGACGAGTGACACCAGGACCACCACGACCAGGGCGGCCACCGCGCTCCGACGGACGGAGCGGGTGACCGGGGCGTCGGGGAAGTGACGCACTCAGCCCTCCTGGGGGGACCGGTGCGGGCCCGTCGAATCTCTCGCCGGAAAGGGATGGATTCAAGGAGGGAGATGGACTGAGTCCGACCGACCGACAGGTCGGCCGTCGAACCCACAGCATGGGCGTTAGGTCAGACGAACCGTCCGGCGGCGAACGCCAGGCCGATCCCGGCCACGATCATGCTCGAGGACCACATGATGACCCGGCGGGCCAGGCGGTCCATGTCAGCACGGAGCTCATGGCGCAGGCCGTTGATGGCCCCATGCAGGTCGTCCTTGGTCAGGAGCTGTAACAGGTCGAAGCCAGCAGGTGGCAGAAGCGTCATGAGCGTATTGGCCTCCCCGGCATGCCTTCCTCTCTTATCTTCGCACGTCAGATGGGCTGAGGGGGAGACGACTCGACCGTAGCGCTCGGGTCTGACATCCGGGCTGGTCAGCGGGGGTATGGACGGGTCGGCGTAGACTTGATTCGAGGAGGGCACGCGTGGCGAGCCGCGAGGAGTTCGG
>JBOGWD010000253.1:0-1383 GCA_050693275.1 Actinomycetota bacterium
ACAGTGCGCTCGTGATGTGCGTCTGCAGCAGATCCATCACGCGGATCAGATCGATCCGCGCTGCCGCCGCCGGCGGGCGTTTGGCCATAGCACCTCCAGGGGGTGGGGGTCCTATGCGCCAGTAAACACAACACCTTGTGAATCACGGGCATTTTATCTTAGGCGTCGGCAGACAATGAGTGAACGATTACTTCCGTCCGGGCATTGGGTGGATGGTGTAGTTCCAATCCCCGTGGAAGCGGTGCGGCTCGAGGTTCAGCGTCGCCATCTGGGCGTCCGTGACGTCGTGGCCTTTCGGATAGGTCCCGCGATCGAGTTCGCATCGCACGCGCAGCCCGGCCGCGGTGCGCGTGGCGCCAATCAGATTCACGATCACCGCGAGACTCACGAGCGGCTGCCCGCGCCAGTTGCTCGTGATGTACGAGAAGAGCCGGTGCTCGATCTTGTTCCACTTGCTGGTGCCGGGCGGCAGGTGACAGACGGTGATCGCCAGGCGCGTGCGGTTGGCCAACCGTTGCAATTCCCATTTCCACAAGCGCACGCGCGCCCCATTGCTCCCGCCGGCGTCGGCGGTGATGAGCACCGAGCGCGCGCGCCGATAGCGGGCCCGGCCCATCTTGCCCCACCACCGTCCGATCGTCCGCACCGCGAAAGTCGCCGTGTCGTGATCAATGCCCACGCTGACCCATCCGGCGTTGCGGGTGAGATCGTAGACCCCGTAGGGAATGGCCTTGCCGCGCTCCGGAATGAGGAAGTCATGCACCCGAACCGGCACCGGCTGACCGCGGGGCCGCCACTGTCGCCCCGCGTTCTTGAAGTCGCCCACCAGTTCCTTCTTCTTCGTATCGACGGAGATGACGGGCTGCGTGGCCCGTTGGAAGCGGCGGACGTGCCGGTTGATATATCGGAATTGCGCGTCGCGGTCCGGATGCGTCGTCCCTTCGCGGGTCTTGCGATTGGCCTGCAAGCTGTACCCAGCCGCCGCCAGCAGTTCGGCCACCAATTGGTGGCTGACGCGATGGCCCATGCGCTGGAGGGCCTCCGCCAAGTGCCGCACGCTCTTGGACGTCCACCGCAGCGGCGACATCGGATCGCCCGAGGCGGTCGGCTCCACCAACCCTTCCAGATCGGTCAGCAGCGTCGGGTCTTTCTCCAGCGTCCGCTTGCGTCCCCCACCGGGCCGCCGAATCCGCGACGGGGCGAGGCCCGACGGCGCGGCCAATTCCTGGAGGCCCCGCTGGATCGTCGAATACCCAATCCCCGTCGCTCGCGCCACCACGGTGATCCCGCCCCGGCCCGCGGCCCGGGCCTCTGTCGCCGCCCACAGTCGCCGCGCGCGTTCTGTCAGCGCCGGAGCCAAGGCCTTGTACTTCGCTCGGTAGA
>JBOGWD010000254.1:0-8940 GCA_050693275.1 Actinomycetota bacterium
TCGTCGCCGACCGTGCCGGCCCGGTAGGGGTCCAGCCCGCCGAGCCGGGAGGGGGCCGGGACTCCGGCCGCGACGGACCCGAACGACGACTCCGCGAAGCCGAGGTCACGGACCGCCCGACCGCCCGTGTAGGGTCGCCATCCCGGCGGTGGGCCGGGGCCCAGCGAGCGGGCCTCCGCCCGGAGCAGGAGCCGGCCCGGTCGCTCGACGCCGAGGCCGGTCCGCATCGCCCACAGGTCCCGTTCGGCGGTCCCGGCCGCCCGGACCTCGTAGGCCAGTGGGAACCAGGACCCGGCATCGAGCGTCACCAGCACGCGGTCGTGTGAGTAGAAGGGCCGCCACACGCCGCCGGCCAGGAGGTAGTCGAACAGCGGCGTGGCGTCGCGGTAGAAGAGCTCGATGGTGACGCCGGGGCGACCGAGGACCTCGCGCTCGCCCACGACCCGCACGCGGCCGGTCCCGGCCAGGGTTCGCACGGGCAGGATGACGTCAGTGGGCAGCAGCGATTCGGCGTCGAACGGCGGCCTGCCCTCCAGGACGCGGACGTCCCGCCCGGCCGGGGCGCAGGCCGGGAGGGCCTCACGCGGGCATCCCCGGGGCGCGTCGAGCATCCACCGGTCCTCGTCCACCGCCAGGACTAAGTCGTTTCGGGGCCACACGTCGCCCGGGTAGGAGGTCCGGTCGACGATGCGGGCTCGGAATCGCTCAGGGGCTCGGAAGGCCACCTCCGCCATGAACGTCCGGCGGGGGACGGCGGGCCGGAAACCGTGCTCGACGACGTGGAACGTGGCCCGGTACGCCGCCACCTCGGCCGAGGCCCGGGCGATGCGGCGAGGGATCTCCGTGGCCAGGGCGGCGGGTGGGCTCCGCCGAACCGCGGGAAGCCCCCCGGTCACCACCACGGCGGCCACGACACCGGCGGCGAAGGCCGCGGCGGCCCGCCCCCAATCCCGACGCCACGTCGGGAACGGGCGCACGGCCGCTCCTCGTCGGACCTCCGCCATGATCCTCGGTACCAGGTCGGGCACGGGGTCGGCGGGACGGACCCGGACGAGCTCGCGGACCCGTTCGGATCGGGCCCGGAAGGCCCGGCAGCTGTGGCACGTGGCCAGATGGGAGGCCACTGCCGCATCCAGCCGTGCGTCGCCGGCGCCGTCGAGGCGCGCCGAGAGCTCACGCTCGGCGGTCTCACACTTCACCGGTGTCCTCCTCCTCTGCGAGCGCCGCGGCCAGGAGCTTCCTGGCCCGATGCATCCGGCTCTTCAGGGTCCCGGCGAGCACGCCCAGGACCGTCCCCGTTTCCCGGTACGACAGGCCGAACACCTCGATCAGGACGAAGGCCTCCCGCAGCTCGTGGGGGAGCCCCTCGACGGCCTGCTCGATGACGGCCCGGAGCGTCGGATCCTGGAACGGCTCCTCCTCCGGCGCCACGGCCCGGTCCCTGCGCCGCTGCCGCTCCCGCCGCCGGATCGCGTCGACCGCGCAGTTCCGGGTGATCCTGAACAGCCAGGTCGAGAACTTCGACTGACCCCGGAACCGGCCCAGCGACCGATAGGCGTGGATGAACGCTTCCTGGGTCACGTCCTCGGCGGTGGGCCGGTCTCGGACGAGCCGGAGGGCGAGCCGGTACACGTCGGCCTGATGCCCTCGCACCAGCTCCTCGAACGCGGCCGGGTCGCCGTCCCGGGCCCTCCGGACCGTGTCCGGTTCCGGCTCCCGCAGCGGCGTTCCCTCCTCCCGCGACCCGTCCGCGGCGATCGATCAGCCTCAACTGTAGCCCGAGCGCGGTCGGTGGTCTCTTCGGCGGCCCTGCACGGCCCGCACCACCAGTGCGGCCAGCACCGCCAAAGCGGCGATGGTGCCGACGAGCACCACCGTGGTGGCCTCGGCCACCCCCGGTTGGGGCATCCCCCCACCGATCGTCCACATGGTCCACCTCCTGGGTTCCGACCTGGTAGACGGTCTGGGGGCCGATTCGGTTCGGGGCGCCTTGCGTGATCGGGTCACCCCCGGGTACAAAGGGGACGTCCGCCGTCGAGGAGCGCGCTTGGCCAGGAATCCTCCCCGTCTCGCCGCCGTCGTCATGGCCGCCGGGAAGGGCAAGCGGCTGAAGTCGCGTACGCCCAAGGTGCTCCACCCCGTGTGCGGCAGACCGATCCTGTGGCACGTTCTCCAGGCCGTCAGGGTCGTGCGCCCCGACCAGATGATCGTGGTCATCGGACACGGGGGGGAGGAGGTCGAAGGGGCCGTCCGGTCCTGGGACCTCGGCCTGCCCCTGCGGTTCGCCGACCAGGGCGAGCCGCTGGGGACCGGTCACGCGGTCATGACGGCCGAGGGGTCGGTGGGCCGAGCCGACGAGGTCCTGGTCGTGAGCGGCGACGAGCCGCTCCTCACGGGCCCCCAGCTGCGCGGCCTGGTGCGGCTCCGTCGCCGGCGGGGGGCCGCGGCCGCCGTCCAGACGACGATCGCCGCGGACCCCAGCGGGTTCGGAAGGGTCGTGCGCCAGGCCGACGAGTTCGTCCGGATCGCCGAGAGCTCGGATGCCTCGCCGGCGGAGCGCGCCATCGCCGAGGTGGTCACGGGGAACTACGCCTTCCGGCGCGAGGACCTGTTCGGGGCCCTGCCGCTGGTCACCAGGGAGAATCGGCAGCGCGAGTACTACCTGCCGGACGTGCTGGCCATCCTGCGGGAGAAAGGCGAGACGGTCGTGGTCGAGCCCGCCGAGAACGGGGGATCGGTGGGGGCGAACTCCCGGGGCGAGATCGCCGCGGCGGCGGCCGTGATGCGCGACCGAATCGCGGAGCGCCTCATGGAGCGCGGCGTGAGCATCGTCGACCCCGAGCGCTCGTACATCGATGTGGAGGTCACGGTCGGGAGGGACACCACCATCCTGCCGGGCGCCCATCTCCGGGGGGCGACTCGGATCGGCCAGGGATGCACGATCGGGCCGGACGTCGATCTCGTCGATTCCACCGTCGGGCATGAGGCGATCGTCGAGCGGTCCGTGGTCCGGGGGGCCCGAATCGGGCCCAGGGCGACGGTGGGCCCCTTCACCCACATCCGGCCGGGCACCGTCCTGGCCGCCGACACCAAGGCCGGGTCGTTCGTGGAGATCAAGGCCTCCCGCATCGGCGAGGGAAGCAAGGTCCCCCACCTCGCCTACATCGGGGATGCCACCATCGGGAGGAACGTCAACATCGGGGCCGGAACGATCACCGTGAACTACGACGGCTACGGGAAGCACCGGACGGCGATCGGGGACGATGTGAGGATCGGGTCCGATACGATGTTGATCGCACCGGTTCGGATCGGGAAGGGCGCGGTGACAGGAGCCGGCTCGGTGATCACCAAGGACGTCCCGGCGGGGGCCCTGGCCGTCGAGCGGGGCGAGCAGAGGGTGGTCCGGGGCTACCGGGAGCGGAAGGATCGGGAGATGCGTCGTCGGTCGAACAGGGGGAGGGCGTGACCAGCATCAGAGAGATCGTGACCAAGAAGCGGATGATGCTGTTTTCGGGGACGGCCCATCCGGAGCTGGCAGAGGAGATCGCGGGACACATCGGGGTCGAGCTGTGCGGCGCGAAGCTCTCCCGGTTCGCCAGCGGCGAGTTCTACTTCCGGGCGGAGGAGAGCGTCCGCGGCGCCGATGTCTTCGTGATCCAGACCCACGCCGATCCGGTGAACGAGGCCATCATGGAGCATCTGGTGATGCTCAACGCTCTCAAGCTGGCCTCGGCCAAGCGGATCACCGCGGTGATCCCGTACTACGGATACTCCCGTCAAGACAAGAAGGCCCTGGCTCGGGAGCCGATCTCGGCCAAGCTGATCGCGGACTGCCTCACGGCCGCCGGAGCGGATCGGGTGGTCTCGGTGGACCTACACAGCGGGCAGATCCAGGGCTTCTTCGATTTCCCCTTCGATCATCTGACCGCCCTGCCGCTCCTGTCCGACTATCTTGCCGAGGACATCGGCCTGGAGAACGGAGACCTCACCGTGGTCTCGCCCGATGCGGGCCGGGTCAAGGTGGCCGAGCGCCTGGCGGACCACCTCCACGCGGAGCTGGCCGTGATCGAGAAGCGTCGGTCGCGGCACGAGCCCCACAAGATCGAGACGACCGCGGTCGTCGGGCAGGTGCAAGGGCGGCGGTGCGTGCTCGTCGACGACATCGTCGACACGGCCGGGACCATGGTGGAGGGTGCCCGGGCGCTGCAGGCGGAGGGGGCCGCCGACATCTATGTCGCGGCCACCCACGCGGTGCTGTCGGGGAAGGCGGTCCAGACCCTCGAGGAGGGGCCGATCAAGGAGGTCGTGATCACCAACACGTTGCCGATCCCGGAGGAGAAGCGGATCGGCAAGATGACCGTGCTCTCGATCGCTCCGATCGTGGCGTCCGCCCTCCAGGCCGTGTTCGAGGACGAGTCCGTGTCAGAGATCTTCCACGGCGAGAACCAGCCGTAGCGTCTAGGGCACGCTCTTTTCCGTCTCGCAGGCGGCCTTGTCCTTCTTCCCCCGGCCGCCCACGCACGTGTCCTTGCCCGGCCCCCCGACCAACCGGTCGTTGCCGCCTTGGCCCTTGAGCCGGTCCTTGCCCTGCTCCCCGAACAGCCGGTCCTTCCCGCCTCCTCCGGCACCGATGTCATGCCCTGGCCCGAGACAGGCAGCGTCGTTCCCACCGAGGCCCTTGACGAGGTCGTTGCCGCCGAGCGCCAGGAACCCGTCGGGCCCGGGGGTGCCGACGAGCTTGTCGGGCCCCTCCGTCCCCACCCGGTTGACCACGGTGCCCCCGCACCGGACCAGCTCGTAGGCGCCGATGTCGCACGTCGAGCGGGGCGCGCCCCGCTGGTCCGAGGCCTGGCAGGCCGCGCCCCCGGACCCGGGCGGGCCGGGATTGCCGCCGTCGATCGCTTGCGAGCCCGGCAGCAGTGCATGCGTCTGGGTCGGCCCGCCGTTGTCGGCGAGGGGGCCCACCACGGGCTGGACGCCGGTGCGATCGCCGGCCCCGGGTGTAAACGTGCACCCGGTCAGGTTGCCCACCAGGTTGTAGCCGCCCGACGTGACCCCCCCGGTGCAGTCCGGGTGGACGGTTCCGATCGTTGAGACGTCGCGGTTGCCGGCCAGGATCGTGTTCCGCATGGTGATGGCGCTGTTGCCGCGGTGGATGCCCCCACCGTCACCGTTGCCGTCGTTGTCGTCGTCGGCGACGTTGTCGGTGAGGGTGACGTTCCGGAGGTCGACCACCGCTGACGCGTCCGCGGAGATCCCGCCGCCACTGGCGTCGGCGCGGTTGGCGCTGATCGTGGAGTTCCGGACCGTCAGCGTCGCGGCGAAGACGACGATGCCTCCACCGTTGGCCATCGCCGAGTTGTGGGAGATCGTGCTGTCGTCGATCGTCACCGACTCCCCGCTGGCCATGATGCCCGCACCGAGACCGTTGAAGGTCGTGGAGTTCTCCGCCACGGTCGTCCGGAGGAGGGTCAGGATGGAGTCCGGCTCCGTCTGCAGTCCGGCGCCGCTGAAGCTGACGTAGTTGTCGATGATGCCCACGTCGACGAGCGCCACATCGGCCCCGCCCCGTACCTCGATCCCGCCACCCGAGTTGTCGGCGAAGCCACCGGTGGCCCAGCCCCCGGTGATGGTCAGGCCGGAGAACGTGACGTCGAACATGGAGCTGGTATCGAAGGCCGCGACCTCGAAGACCCGCTCTCCCAGACCCGTCATGCCGCCGGCGTCGATGAGGGTGGAGCCGGCTCCAGCGCCGTTGATCGTGACCGAATTCATGACCTCGAGGTCTCCGCTCAGCCCCGCGTCCTCGGGCGGCCCCGTGATCGTGAGCCGGTAGTGCCCCGCCGGGACCTCGATGATGTCGGCGTTCGTGGAGCTGTTCGCCAGGATGACGGCCTCCCGTAAGGAGCAGTCGGCGTCGCAGCTCCCGTCGGCGGTGTCGGCGGTCTTGGTGACGAGGATGGTCGCCGCGGCCGCCTGGGGAGCGGGCACCAGCAGTGCCGCCGACAGTGCCAGGATCGAAGCGAAGTTGCGAGCCGCACTCAAAGGGTCCCCCTTCCCTTGGGGGGGAACCCTAGCCCGGCCCGGCCGGCAGGGTCAAGGAGTCAAGCGGGCTCGCCGGCGTGGTACCGACGGAACTGGGGCACGACCAGCGACAGGACGGCCACCCCGGCCACGCACGCGATGCCGCCGGACACCACGGAGACCACCGGCGACGTGAGCTGGGCCACCACGCCGGCCTCGAGGTCACCCAGCCGCGGCCCGCCCACCACGACCATGATGTGGATCGAGGACAGCCGTCCTCGCAGCGCGTCGGGGACGCTGGACTGGAGGATGGTCGAGCGGAAGATGGCGCTGATCACGTCGGCCCCGCCGGCGATCGCGAGCCACCCGAGCGCCAGCAAGAACGCGGTCGTCGACAGTCCGAAGGCGACGATGGCCATCCCCCAGATGCTGACCGCCCACAGGACGGCGCGACCCTGGTGCCGGACGTGCCCCACCCACCCTGTGAAGACCGCCCCCACGAGCGCTCCAGCGGCGGGAGCGGCGTAGAGGAGTCCCAGTCCGGCCGGCCCCACGTGGAAGGCCTCCTGGGCCAGCACCGGGAACAGGGCCCGGGGCATCCCGAAGATCATGGCGTCGAGGTCGATCAGGAAGGTGGACAGGAGCACCCGGCGGCCCTTCAGGTAGGCGAAGCCCTCGCGAACGGCCCGAAGGACCGGTGGCCTGGCCCCCTCGTGTCGGGGCGGCATCGGCCGCATGGCCAGGAGGGTGGCGATGGCGGCCAGGAACGTGACGGCGTCGATCGCGTACGCCCACACCAGGCCGAACCGGGCGATGATCAGTCCCGCGATCGCGGGTCCTACCACGTCGTTGACCTGGAACAGGACCTGGTTGAGGGCGATGGCCGAGGCCAGCCTCTCGCGGGGAACGAGGTTCGGGATGGCAGCCGACCGTGCCGGGGAGTCGAACGCGGCGAAGGCCGAGCTCAGCGCGGCGGCCAGGTACAGGAACCAGAGCGGAGGGCGTTCCATGGTGGCCCCGCCCACCAGCAGCAGCGAGGCAGCCATCGAGCCCGTCTGAGAGAAGAGCAGGAGGCGCCGGCGGTCGATGGCGTCGGCCACGGCCCCGCCGACCAGGGAGAAGAGCACCAGCGGGCCCACCTGGACCAGCCCGATCAGGCCGACGGCCAGCGGCGAGCCGGTCAGCTGGTAGACCTGGTAGGGGAGGGCCACGAACGCGATGTGCCTCCCCGTGTGCGACACGAGCTCGCCGAACCACAGCAGACGGAAGTCTCGGGAGATCCGCAGGGGCGTGAGATCCAGCACGGTGCGCCGGACCATCCTGGCGGCCCGGGACCGCTGGCTCGCCTCGGGATCGGGGGAGAGGTCCTCCGGCGGGCGCATCGGCTCAGGATAGTCTCGGCCGGCTGGCTGACCGCCCTGCTACGATGAGCGCACATGGCCGAGGTCAAGCTCCAGGCAGAGTCCCGCCAGGGCGTGGGCAAGGGCGCCGCGCGGAAGATCCGGGCCGCCGGGAAGGTGCCGGCGGTCCTCTACGGCCCCGCGGTCGAGCCCATGCGCTTGGCCGTGAACGCCCTCGAGCTGTGGCACGCGCTCCACACCGACGCGGGCACCAACGTCCTCATCAACCTGGCCGTCGACGGAGACACCTTTCTGACGATGCCCAGGGAGGTCCAGCGCGACATCGTTCGGGGCACGCTCCTCCACGTGGACTTCCTCAGGATCCGTCGCGACGTGGCGATCCAGGTCGACGTGCCGGTGCACCTGGTCGGTGAGTCGGTGGGGGTCAAGGAGGGCGGCGTGGTCGAGCACCATCTGTGGGAGCTCCGCGTCGAATGTCTCCCAGGGCAGGTGCCGGAGTCGATCGAGGCCGACATCTCACACCTGGCCATCAACGACTCGCTCCACGTGTCCGACCTGCGCGTCCCCCGGCACCTCACGGTCCTCACGCCGTCCGAGGAGACCCTGGTGTCGGTGGTCCCGCCGCCGGTGCTCGAGGTCCCCGAGGAGGAGGTCCCCGAGGAGGCCGAGCTGGCCGAGGGCGAGGTTCCCGAGGGCGAGGCCCCGCCGGAGGGCGAAGCCCCGCCGGAGGGCGAGTCTTCCGCCGCCGGGGAGGGTGGCGGCGGCGAGGAGGGCTAGGCTCCGCGCTTGACCGACTGGCTCGTGGTCGGGCTCGGCAACCCCGGCGAACGCTACGCCTCCACCCGGCACAACGTCGGAGCCCGGGTCGTGGAACGTCTCACGGAGCGCCTGGGGACCCGGCTGCGCAAGGTTCGGTTCCTCCCGGTCGAGGCCGGTGAGGCCACGGTCGAGGGGGAGCGGGTGTGGCTGGCCCGTCCGCAGACGTACATGAACGTCTCTGGGCCGCCGGTGGCCTCGCTGGCACGGAAGCGAGACGTGGATCCCGAGCACGTCGTGGCGGTGCACGACGAGATCGACCTGGCCTTCGGATCGCTCAAGCTGAAGCGAGGGGGGTCGACGGCCGGCCACCGCGGACTCGACTCGCTCGCGCAGGCCTTCCGCACGCCGGACTTCCACCGGGTCCGGATCGGCGTGGGCCGTCCCGCCGGCCGGAGGGATCCGGCAGACCACGTGCTGGGGCCGTTCACCAAGGCCGAGCGCGAGGCGGTCGACCTCCTGGTCGAGCGGGGAGCGGATGCAGTGCTGACGCTGATCCGCGAGGGCCTGACCGTGGCCCAGGACCGCCACAACCGCGGGGCGCTCTAGACTCCCACCGGGTGAGCACCGGAACCGTTCGTCCCCATCTCGCCGGCCGGCCCTGGTATCGGTCGATGGCCCCTCGCGATCCCACCGAAGAGCACCGCGTCGTCACCCCGCTGGAGCTGTTCTTCGATCTCTGCTTCGTCGTCGCCGTGGCCCAGGCGGGGAACCGCCTGCATCACGCTCTGTCCGAGGG
>JBOGWD010000255.1:0-27624 GCA_050693275.1 Actinomycetota bacterium
TGCTGGATGCCGGGCAGCGGCTCCCCGTGCACTGTCACCCCGGCCGGGAGTTCGCCCGTCGGCACCTCGACTGCCCCTACGGGAAGACCGAGGCCTGGATCGTCGTCGACGTTCGGTCGCCGGACCCCTTCGTCCATCTGGGATTCCGGGACGACGTGGACCTGGCCACGCTGACCGACTGGGTGACCGGGCAGGACACCGCGGCGATCGTGGGAGCCATGCATCGGCTGCCCGCGGCGGTGGGGGACTCGTTCCTCGTGCCGGCTGGAGTTCCGCACGCCATCGGGGAGGGAGTCTTCATCGTCGAGCTGCAGGAACCCACCGACCTCTCCGTGCTCCTGGAGTGGGAGGGTTTCGACATCGATGGAGCTCGCGACGGACACCTGGGGCTGGGCTTCGAGACCGCGCTGGGGTGCGTGGACCGGTCCGGGTGGGGACAGGAGGAGCTCGGGCGGCTCCGGGCCATGCGCGAGAACGGTCGGGCCCGGCGACCCGGGGTGGATCTCCTGTTTCCGAGGGAGGCCGATCCCTTCTTCCGGGCCGAGCGGATCCGTCCGCGTGGCACCGCCCCGCTCCCGGCCGGCCTGTCCATCCTCGTGGTGGCCGCGGGATCCGGGACGCTCGAGTGGGGGGAGCGCCGGCTGGAGGTCGGTCGGGGCGACACGGTGCTGATCCCCTTCGCCGCGGGAGACTGCGTGTTGAACGGCCCGCTCGAGGCCGTCCGCTGCATGCCCCCCGACCCCGCGGCGCCGGACGCCTCCGCCCCGACGTTCAGATGACCGAGGAGCTGCTCCTCGGCCTGGACCTGGGGACCACCTACGCCAAGGCCGCGGTGGTGACGCCGGACGGCCGGGAGCGCGCCCACGGGCGGGCCCCCACCCCCTGGCGCCCGGTTCCGACGGGTGCGGAGATGGATCCCCGCGACCTGGTCCGGGAGGCCGTGGCCGCCGCCCGCCAGGCCCTCGGCGCGGCGCCCGAGGGGCGAGTGGTGGGCGTCGGCGTCACCAGCATGGCCGAGACCGGCGCCCTGCTCGATGCGGCGGGGGAGCCGGTGGCCCCCATGATCGCGTGGCATGACACCCGGGGGGGGCCTGAAGCCGAGGACGTCGGAGCTGCCATCGGCGCGGGGCGCTTCAGCGAGCGCACCGGGCTCCCCGTCAGCCGCCTCTGCACGCTGAGCAAGTACCGGTGGATGCGGGCCTACGTCCCCGCCGCGGCCCGAGGGGCCAGGTGGCTGAACGTGGCCGAGTGGATGGTCAGCGAGCTGGGCGGAGAAGAGGTGGCGGAGCTCTCGCTCTCGTCGCGCACCGGATTCCTGGATCTCGATCGCCGGGAGTGGTGGGGGGAGGCCCTGGAGCTGGCCGAGGCTCCATCCGGACTCCTCCCGGACCCCAGGAACGCCGGTGAGCCCGCGGGCCGGGTGACCAGGGCGCTGCTGCCCGAGGCCGAAGGAGCGGTGCTCACGGTCTCGGGCCACGACCACCCCTGCGCCTCCGTCGGCGCCGGGGCCACCCGTCCCGGCGACGTGTTCGATTCCTGCGGAACGGCCGAGGCATTCGTGCGACCCGTGGATGGCCGGGTGGGATCCGACGCCATCCGGCGTGCGGTGGCCGGGGGAGCCACGGTGGGGTGGAACGCGGTGCCCGGCCAGCGGGCCCTGATGGCGGGCTTCGTCTCCGGCCTGGCCCTGAAGCGGTTCCTGAACCTCCTGGGCGTGGACGAGGATGGTCGCGAAGGGCTCGAGGCGGCCGCGCTCGACGTCCCCCCCGGTGCGGATGGCATCACCGTCGAGGGAGTGACCGATGACCGGGCCACGCTCCGGGGGATCCCCCCGTCCGCCGGCCCGGCCCACGTTTGGCGGGCCGCCGTCGAGGCGGTGGCCCGCCACAGCGCGGAGGTCCTGGCGACGATCCGGTCGGTGGCCGGCGACTCGGCTCGGCTGGTGGTGACGGGCGGGTGGGCCCAGAGCCCCACGGTCCGGGCGGTGAAGCGAGAGTTCCTGGGGCCTTTCGAGGAGCCCCTGGTTCAGGAAGCGGGGGCCAGGGGGGCGGCGCTGATCGCCGGGATCGCCGCCGGCGTGTTCAAGGGCTTCGATGACCTCCCTCCGGTGGGATGGCGGGAGCCGGACCGGGGATGACCGGTCCCGTGGAGGACTACGTCCGCGCCGGAAAGGTCGCCAACCTCGACCAGCTGGCCGGCGCCACCTCGTCCACCGTCACGGAGGGCCCGGCTCGCGGCTGCCGGGCCCTGGATCTCCGCGTGACCGGCGGGATCGATGTCCGGATCCTGCCTGACCGGGGCTTCGACATCGGCCAGGCCTGGTTCCGTGGGGTTCCCCTGGCCTGGATCTCCGGCGTGGGGGAACGCCCCCCGCTCAGCGCGCCAACCGGGATGGCGTGGCTGGATGCGTTCGGGGGTGGCCTGGTGACCACGTGCGGGCTGCGGAACGTGGGATCTCCTGCCGAGGGTCACGGTCTTCACGGACGGTTCTCCCACCTGAAGGCCTCGGACGTGCGGGTGGACCGAGCTGTCGAGGGAGGTGACCTGGTCCTGACCGCGGGGGCCACCATCGACGAGATCGACCAGGAGGGAGCTCACCTCCGGGTCGAGCGGACCGTGCGCACCCGCACCGGTCGCGGCCGCGTCGAGCTCACCGACGCCACGGTGAACCTGGGCGCATCCGCGGAGCCGGCTCCCATCCTGTACCACGTGAACGTGGGGGCGCCGTTGTTCGACGAGGGCGCCCGCCTGGAGGTCGAGAGCGTCGAGGTCCTTCCCCGCGATGGTGACGCCGAGCGAGGTCTGGCCTCGTGGATGGAGCCGGGACCGCCGGAGGATGGGGCGTCCGAGATGGTGTTCGAGCACCGGGTGCGGCCGGATGAGTCAGGCTGGGGCCGGGCCGTCCTGGCCAACCGATCCGTGGGGGTGAACCTCGTCCTCCTGTGGCGGCAGGCCGAGCTGCCCCGTTTCCACCAGTGGCTCCACCTGGGCCGGGGGATGTACGTGGGCGGCTTGGAGCCGGCGAACTGCTCGGTGCTGGGTCGCGCCGCCGACCGAGCGCTTGGAGACCTTCCCGTCTTGGAACCCGGGGAGCGGCGGACCACGGAGATCCGGATCATGGCCGAGCCCCTCGAAGGGGGCTCCTGATCGCCGTGCTCATCGCGGGGCCGAACCTCACGCTCGACAGGATGCTCCGCATCGACGAGCTCCGGCCGGGTGAGGTCCTGCGGTTCTCCGACGCAACCATCGCCCCGGGAGGAAAGGGGGTCAACGTGGCCCGGGTGTGTCGGACGCTGGGGTTTCCGGCGATCCTGGTCGCCCTGGCGCCGGGGCGAACCGGCCGAGCGGTGGTCGAGCTCCTCCAGGACGAGGGGCTCCAGGTCGATGCCGTGGCCACCGGAGGAGAGGCTCGGGCGGCGTCCATCGTGCTGGAGCGGAGCGGGCGAGTGACCGTCCTCAACGAGCCCGGCCCGACCATCGGCGAGGAGGACTGGGCCGCGTTCGAGCGGGCCGTGGAGGACCGCCTCCCCGAGCACCGATTCCTGGTCTGCATCGGCAGTACGCCTCCGGGGAGCCCGCCGGATGCTTACGGCAGGCTGGTTCGGCTGGCCAGAGGTCGGGGCGTGGTCTCGTTGATCGACGCTTCCGGTGAGTCGCTTGCCCACGCGCTGGAGGCCGGCCCCGATCTCGTAACCCCGAACCTGGCCGAGGCCGAAGGGGTCCTCGTGGGAGCCGCCTCTCAGCCGGCGGCCGAGCGGTCGCTCGAGGTGAGGGATCGGGCGCTCCATGCGGCCACCGCCATGGTCGCGAGGGGTACGGGCACCGCCGTGGTGACTGCGGGTGCGGGCGTTGCCGTGGACCGGGGGTCGGAACGCTGGTGGATCGACGCTCCCGACATCACCGTGCGGAACCCGATCGGGGCCGGTGACTCCCTGGTCGGGGGCCTGGTGGGGTCGCTCGAGCGAGGCGATGACCTTCGGGTCGCCCTCGGCGTCGGCGTGGCCGCCGCGTCGGCCAGCGTTGAGACGGACCGTCCCGGGCTCGTCGACCCGGAGCGGGTGCGGCACCTGGGCCGACGGCTCTCGTTCCGAGGGGACTGACCCCGGAGGGAATGCTCTAGACCTCTCCCCGGTTGAACATTCCCGATTCGGTGCGGAACCGTCCCGATTCGGTGCGGAACCGAGGGGGCAGACCGTGGACGTGGCGATCATCGGCGCGGGCAACGTGGGGAGCGCGCTGGCCGGCTCGATGACCCGAGCCGGGCACGCCGTCTCCATCAGCGCCACCACCGAGGACAGCGCGCGGGAGGCGGAACGGGAGACGGGGGCCCGGGCCGTCGGCTCGAACCGCGAGGCCGTGGCGGCCGGGGAGGTCGTGGTCCTGGCCGTTCCGACCTCGGCCATCGACGGCCTGGCCGGGGAGATCCGTGACGCCCTCGAGGGGAAGATCGTGGTCGACGTGACGAACCGCATCGACCGGCAGGATCCGGCGTCGAGCATCGACGGCACGTCGAACGCGGAGCGGATCCAGGCAGCCCTGCCCGGCGTCCCGGTGGTGAAGGCGTTCAACCACGTGTTCGCGGCGAAGATCGCGGATCCGGAAGCGGACGGGACGCCGCTGGACGGTTTCGTGGCCGGTGACGACGGGAACGCAAAGGCCAAGGTGCTGGAGCTGGTGGGGTCGATCGGCTTCCGGGGCATCGATGCCGGTCCGCTGAGCATGGCCCGAGCCCTGGAGGCTCTGGCCACGCTGATCGTTTCGCTCCGCATCCGGAACGGCTGGAGCGGGAGGAACGGCTGGAAGCTGGTCGGCCCGACCGGCTGAGACGAGGGGAGCGACCGATGGAGGATCAGGGGATCATCGACCGCATCAACGAGCTGGCCCATGAGGAGCACGAGCTCTTCGACCGGGAGTCGCAGGGCGAGGCGAGTGAGACGGAACGCGACCGCCTCAAGCGCATCGAGGTCACGCTGGACCAGTGCTGGGACCTGCTCCACCAGCGCCGGGCCCGCCGGTCGGCCGGCCAGGACCCGGACCGGGCCCAGGTGCGGGACGAGCGCACCGTCGAGGGATACATCGGATAGGAGCACCGCCATGTTCACCATCAAGCGACTGAACCATGCCGTGCTGTACGTGAGCGACGCCCGGCGCTCCGGTGACTTCTACCGGAACGTCCTCGGGTTCGAGGTGGTCGAGGCCATGGGGGACCAGGCCGTGTTCCTCCGGGCGGGCGGGAGTGACAACCACCACGACCTGGGGCTGTTCGGGGTCGGCGCGGGCGGCCCGCCGCCACGCCGGGGCCAGATCGGCCTGTATCACCTGGCGTGGGAGGTGGAGACGCTGCCCGACCTGGCCGAGGCCCGGAAGGCCCTGACCGAGGCCGGCGCGCTGGCCGGCGAGTCCGACCACGGGAACAGCCTGAGCCTGTACGCGCGCGACCCCGACGGCATCGAGTTCGAGGTGTTCTGGATGGTTCCCCGCGAAGAGTGGGAGACGCGCGGCTTCGGCACCCGCCGGCTCGACCTCGAGGGGGAGCTGACCAGGCGGGGCCTGGCCGACGCGCGGCCGACCTGACCTGGCTCGAGAGATCCTTTCAGCGATCCATCCAGGGGCCGATGCCCCCGATCCGCTCGGCGGTGATCCGGGTGACGAAGCCGGGCGGAGGGTTGGGCATCGGGGGGAAGGTCACGTCGGGGCCCAGGTAGGTCCGGGCCAGGCGCTGGAGGAGCTCCGGAGCCCCGCCCTCGGTGACCCCGGCCCGGCCGTGGACGACCAGGTACTCGAGGAGCCCGTTCCGGTTGAGGTTCCGGGTCTGGACGATCAGGGCGACCCGGGGGTCCCGCCGCATGTTCCTGAGCTTCCGTTGCTCGGGGAGGGTCCCGATGACGATCTCCTCCCCCTCCAATCCCACCCAGGCCACGGTGACGTGGGGGCTGCCGTCCCGGTTCAGCGTGATCAAGGTGGCCACGGCGTCGCCCTCCAGGACCTCCCGGGCGGCCGGCGGAAGCGGCATCGACCGTAGCCTACCCGCGGTCGCGGGGGTCCGGCAGGCGTCAGAATGGGAGCGTGGCAGGGAACAGCAGGACCGAGACCGACTCGATGGGCCCCGTCGAGGTCCCGGCCGATCGCTACTGGGGCGCGCAGACGCAGCGCTCGCTGCGCCATTTCTCGATCGGCCGGGATCGGATGCCCGTCGAGGTCGTCCGGGCCCTGGGCCTCCTCAAGAAGGCCTGCGCGCTGGTCAACCTGGAGCTGGGGGAGCTCTCCAGGGACAAGGCCGACCTCATCGTGGCCGCGGCCGACGAGGTCGTCGATGGCACGCTCGACGAGCACTTCCCGCTGTTCGTGTGGCAGACGGGCTCGGGGACGCAGTCGAACATGAACGCCAACGAGGTCATCGCCAACCGGGCCATCGAGATGACCGGCGGGGAGCTCGGGTCGAAGACCCCGATCCACCCGAACGACGACGTGAACATGTCGCAGTCGTCCAACGACACGTTCCCCACGGCCATGCACGTCGCCGCGGCCCGGGCCGTCAACGAGCGGCTCCTCCCGGCGGTGGAGGAGCTGCGGGACGCCCTCCAGGCCAAGGCCGACGAGTTCGCCGGCATCGTCAAGATCGGCCGCACTCACCTCCAGGACGCCGTGCCGCTGACCCTCGGCCAGGAGTTCGGGGGATACGCGGCCCAGCTCGACGACGACCTCCGCCGGATCGAGGAGTCGCTCCACGGCCTGTACGAGCTGGCTATCGGGGGCACCGCCGTGGGCACCGGGCTCAACGCACCGAAGGGCTTCGGGGCGAAGGTGGCCGCGAAGATCGCGGGGTCGACGGGCCTCCCGTTCACGGCCGCCCGCAACCCCTTCGCCGCGCTGGCCTCGCACGACGCGTTGGTGCACGCTCACGGTGCCGTCCGCACGCTGGCGGTCTCGCTGATGAAGATCGCTAACGACATCCGGTGGCTGGGCTCCGGGCCGCGCTTGGGCCTGGGAGAGCTGGAGCTGCCCGAGAACGAGCCCGGCTCGTCGATCATGCCGGGGAAGGTCAACCCCACCCAGTCGGAGGCCATGACGATGGTCTGCACCCAGGTGTTCGGGAACGACGTGGCCATGGCCGTGGCCGGCTCGCAGGGGAACTTCGAGCTCAACGTGTTCAAGCCCGTGATGATCAGGAACTTCCTTCACTCCGCCGGGATCCTGGCCGACGTGTGCCGGACGTTCCGCGAGTTCTGCGTCGACGGTCTTCGGCCGAACCGCGAGCGGATCGCCGAGCTCGTGGATCGCTCGCTGATGCTGGTCACGGCCCTCAGCCCGCACATCGGCTACGAGAAGGCGGCGAAGATCGCCACAAAGGCCCATCACGAGGGGCGGATGCTGAAGGACGTCGCCCTCGAGATGGGCTACCTCACCGAGCCCGAGTACGACGAGTGGGTCCGGCCCGAGAGGATGACCGGCCCGGATGCCTGAGCGCGGCGCACGCTTCCCTCGTCTCGGCCGGTGAGGGCCGTGAGCTCGTTCGACGTTCCCCTCGAGGGTCCCGCCGGCGAGCCGGTCGACCTTGCCCGAACGCTGGTGTCCCACGGGACGGCCTCGCTGGCCCCGATGCTGCTCGATGAGGAGGCCGTGACGCTCGAGGTGACCGTCCCGGTTCGGGGCGCCCGCCCCAGGACGATCCTGATCCGCCGGGGCGACCCGGGACTCGCCCGGATCGAGGTCCGGGGCCGGGCCCCGAGCGAGCCGGCCCTGGCCTCGGTCCGGGAGACCGTCAGCCGGATGCTCAACCTCGACGAGGACCTCTCGGAGTTCTACGCCGCGGCCGCCGAGGACCCCGATCTGGCCTGGGTCACGGCCGGCGCGGGGCGGATGGTGCACGCCCCCACGGTGTTCGAGGACGTCGTCAAGACGGTGTGCACGACCAACTGCTCCTGGTCGCTGACCACGAAGATGGTCACCGCGCTCGTCGGGCATCTCGGCGAGCCAACGGCCGGTGCGCCGGGCGACGGCTGGCACGGCCGGGCCTTCCCCACGCCCTCGGCCATGGCGGAGGCAGAAGCGTCTTTCTACCGGGACGTGGCCCGGGCCGGCTACCGGGGACCGTACCTGCGGTCACTGGCTGGCTCGGTCGCGGAGGGCGAGGTCGACCTCGAGGCGCTCCGAGACCACGACCTGCCCGACGAGGAGGTCGAGGCCCGGTTGCTGACCCTGCCCGGGCTGGGCCCGTATGCGGCCGCGCACGTCATGCTGACGCTGGGACGGTACGGCCGGCTGGTGCTGGACTCGTGGACCCGGCCCACCTACGCTCGGCTCCGCGGGTCTCGCCGTCCCGTCTCGGACGGGGGCATCCTCCGGCGGTTCCGACGCTTCGGTCCTCACGCCGGCCTGGCCTTCTGGTGCTACCTCACCCGGGACTGGGTGGACGACTGACCCTCGGTTTGCGTCCTTCCCGGAGCGGGTAAGGCAAGCCCACCGAAGGAGGCTGACATGGCATACGACCACGGACATTCCCACGAGCCCGAGCCCGAGAGCGGGGGCGGCCTGACCGGCTACGCCATCGCCAAGTACGGTTTCATCCTGCTGATCGTGATCGCCGTGCTCTGGTTCGTGGCCAACTACTTCCTCGGCGAGTAGCCGAGCTCACCCCAGCAGCACCCCGACCGCCTCGGCCGCCTCGCGAACCGCGGGGTGGTCGAGGGTGATCGGTTCGGGCTCGGCGGCCACGGACAACCGAGCCGCCGCCCGGTCGGCGAACAGCGTCACGTTGATCCAGGACGCCTCGATCGTCGACCACCACTCGAACCCGTCCACCCCTTCCTCGTACAGTCGGAGGGCCAGGCGCTGGGTGGGCCGCCGAAGGCGGGTGGCCACCCCGGACGGCCGGAGGTCGCGGGCGACGAGATTGGCCGGCTGATCGAGGTCGAGCACGTGCCGGATCGGGTCGTCATCGATCGTGGCCAGGGCGACCGGCGACCCCTCGCGGAGAAGCCTGGTGGCTTCGACGGGGCGGCCCAGGTACTCCCTGAGGAGCTCGGCGATCGGCGAGGTGGGTGAACGGCTGAGGTACAGGGCGCCGTAGGTCGCCGGGTTGTCGTGTCGGCCTCTTCCCTGGTCGAAGCGAGGGACGTGCAGTGCCCCGCCGGGTTCCTCCGGGCCGGCCTGAGGCGTCCATGGGAACAGCCGGTACAGCACGGGTCAGTGAAAGGACAGCGCCTTGTGCGCCCGTGCTGCCTCGATGACCTCGGTGATCCTTCCGCGGGCCAGGTGGTCGATCGGCCGGAAGTCGTTCAGGAACCCGTTGTGGCCGTGGAGCCAGGAGATCGCGGTCTCCGGATGAAGGAACGTCAGCAGGTAGGACAGGACGAACTCCAGGCTCTCGACCTTCATTCGGTTCTCGGGGTCCGGCTCCTCGGTCTTCAGCCACCGGCTGACTCGGGACGGGCTGACCCCGAGGGCCCGGGCAACCCGGGCCTGGCTCCCCAGGTCCTCCTTGATCGCCTTCAGCTTCTGTCTCACCGGCACGGGCACAGGCTCCCACCTCCCTCCGACACGGCTCCCAGTATAACGCAACGGAACTCGTTGCGCCGCCCGGCGAGACCGGCCCCGGGCGGGCCGCCGCGATACAGTGAGCGGGAGCGGACCGGGAGGGCAGATGGGCCAGTCCAAGGTCAAGTACGTGCACGGCTTCCGGGAGGGCAACAAGGACATGAAGGACCTCCTGGGAGGAAAGGGCGCCAACCTGGCCGAGATGACCAATCTGGGCCTTCCGGTGCCCCCCGGATTCACCATCACCACCGAGGCGTGCAACCAGTACCTGGGGACCGGCGGCTTCCCCGACGGCCTCCTGGACGAGGTGGACAGCCATCTCCGGGCCCTGGAGACCACGATGGGCCGCCGCCTCGGCGACATCGAGAACCCCCTCCTGGTCTCGGTCCGCTCCGGCGCCAAGTACTCGATGCCGGGGATGATGGACACCGTCCTCAACCTCGGGCTCAACGACCGCTCCGTCCTCGGCCTGGCCCGGCAGGCCGGATCCGACCGCTTCGCGTTCGACTCCTACCGCCGGTTCATCCAGATGTTCGGGAAGATCGTCATGGACGTGCCGGGGGAGGCCTTCGAGGACGAGCTGGACCGGGCCAAGGCCAAGAAGGGCCCCGACGCTAAGGACACCGACCTCACCGCGGTCGACCTCATGGACCTGGTGGAGCGGTTCAAGACCATCGTCAGGGACCACGCCGGCCGGCTGTTCCCCACCGATCCCAGGGAGCAGATGCGCATGGCCATCGAGGCCGTCTTCCGGTCCTGGAACAACGAGCGGGCCAAGGTGTACCGGCGGCAGTACGCCATCCCGGACGAGCTCGGGACCGCGGTCAACGTCGTGGCCATGGTCTTCGGGAACCTCGGCGACGACTCGGGTACCGGCGTGGCCTTCACCCGCGACCCCGCCACCGGCGAGAAGGGCGTGTACGGCGACTACCTGACCAACGCCCAGGGCGAGGACGTGGTGGCCGGGATCCGCAACACGCTGCCCCTCCACGAGCTCCGCAGGCTGAACCCGGACGCGTACCGGCAGCTGCTCGAGATCATGAAGAAGCTCGAACGCCACTACCGCGACATGTGCGACATCGAGTTCACCATCGAGAAGGCCAAGCTGTGGATGCTGCAGACGCGGGTGGGAAAGCGCACCGGGGCCGCCGCGGTGAAGATGGCGGTGGACATGGCGGGCGAGGGGCTGATCAAGCGCGACCAGGCCGTGCTCCGGGTGGAGCCCGACCACCTCGACCAGCTCCTGCATCCCCAGTTTGATCCGAAGGCCGACATCGAGGTCCTGGCCAAGGGCCTCAACGCGTCCCCCGGGGCGGCGGTGGGCAAGGTGGTGCTCGACGCGGACAGTGCGGCGGCCATGGGGGAGAGCGGTGAGGCGGTCGTGCTGGTCCGGCGGGAGACGAACCCCGACGACCTGCACGGGATGATCGCCGCCCAGGGGATCCTGACCAGCCACGGCGGGAAGACCTCGCACGCGGCCGTGGTGGCCCGGGGGATGGGCAAGCCGGCCGTGTGCGGCGCGGAGGCCCTCAAGATCGACTACGCCAAGCGTGAGTTCACGGTGAACGGGACCAAGGTGAAGGAGGGCGACGTCATCTCGATCGACGGGACCACCGGCCGGGTGGTCCTCGGTGAGGTCCCCCTGGTGGAGCCGAAGCTCTCCGGAGATTTCGAGACCCTCCTCGGGTGGGCCGACGCGGCCCGCCAGCTGAAGGTCCGGGCCAACGCGGACGACGGTCCCTCGGCCGCCCAGGCCAGGAAGTTCGGGGCTGAGGGCATCGGCCTGTGCCGTACGGAGCACATGTTCGGGACGCCCGGAGACCCCCGCCTCCCCACGTTCCGTCAAGTGATCCTGTCCGCCCCCGCCGCCCGGGCGGCCCAGCTCGAGCTGGCGGACGCCGAGCGCGAGGCCGCGGCGGCCCGGGGCAGGGAGAAGAAGGCCGCCGAGGAGCGGGTGAAGGAGGCCAAGGACCGGCTCAAGTCCGCCGACATCAAGCCGTACTTCGAGGGCCTGAAGAAGCTGCTCACGGCCCAGCGGCGGGACTTCGAGGCGATCTTCAAGGCGATGGACGGCCTGCCGGTCACCATCCGGCTGCTGGACCCGCCGCTCCACGAGTTCCTGCCCTCGTCGAAGGACCTGGAGATCGCCATGGTCACCCCGGACCGGAAGGCCTCCAGGGACCTCCTGCGGGAGTTCGGTGGGAAGCGGAAGGCCCAGGAGGTGCTCCGGGAGATCGTGGCCCTCGAGGAGAACAACCCGATGCTCGGCCTCCGAGGGTGCCGTCTGGGGATCCTGTACCCGGACATCTACAGGAGCCAGATCCAGGCGATCGTGGAGGCCGCCTGCAACGTGCGGAAGCGGGGAGGCGACCCGCAGGTCGAGATCATGGTGCCGCTGGTCGCGACGCGCGAGGAGCTCTCCTCCGTGACCCGCGACGTCCGGGAGGTGGCCGGGGAGGTCCTGGCGAAGCGCCAAGTGGAGCTGCCGTACCTGGTCGGGACTATGATCGAGCTGCCCAGGGCCGCCGTGGCCGCCGACGAGATCGCCGAGGAGGCCGAGTTCTTCTCGTTCGGGACCAACGACCTCACCCAGACCACGTTCGGCTTCTCCCGCGACGACGTCGAGGGGAAGTTCATGCCCCGGTACCTGGAGGAGAGGATCCTCCCCGCCAACCCGTTCGAGTCGCTCGACGAGCGCGGGGTCGGCGAGCTGGTCCAGTTCGCCTGCGAGCGGGGCCGGAAGAGCCGGGAGGACATCAAGCTGGGGATCTGCGGGGAGCACGGCGGGGACCCAGCGTCGGTTGCCTTCTTCCACCGGGTCGGGCTCGACTACGTATCGTGCTCCCCGTACCGGGTGCCGATCGCCCGCCTTTCGGCCGCGCACGCCGCCCTGGGCGAGCGCGAGGAGGCCTCCAAGTAGCCTCGGCGGGCGGTCTCGTCCGGCGATCGTAGGCCGCCTTCGCGCCCAAGGTCCCCCGTCCGGGGGATGCGCCGCCCACGGTCCGCCCCTATCCTTCCATCTCGGACAGGACAGGCACCCGGTCACCTCCTCCGCCGGGACGGAGCGGAAGGAGGTGGAGACCGGGTGAGATGGAGATCGAACCTCGGTCGGCGTGTGGTGGTGCTCGGGATGGTGTTCGCGGTGGCCGCGGCGGCCGGGCCCGTACTGGCCTGGCACTACTCCAAGCAGGGCTGGCGCGACCAGCATCGCCACTACCCGCCCCGGCCGAACGGGTACTCGCAGATCGTCAACGTCTTCGGCCAGCCGTGCAACGACAACGCCCGGCGGAACGCGTTCCTGTGGCGGGCTCACGACACCGGGGCCTGGTACACGGTGCGGTTCCACCGCAAGCTCGGTGGGGATGCCTCGTCGAACCTCGACAACGACGTCAAGGGCCACATCATCAACGACCACCTGAGCCCGTACGTCCGCCACGGCATCTACGGCTACAATTGCCGGCTCATCGCGAACAGCCGCTCCTACAGCACGCACTCGTGGGGGATCGCGGTGGACGTGAGCTCGGCGGAGGAATGGAACGGGAAGTGCCACAGCACGGTGAACTACCGGCACGACCAGATCTGGCGGAACCACGGCTGGATCTGGGGGCTGTCCTGGTGCGACCCGATGCACTTCCAGTACGCCACGGGCTACTGAGGGAGGACGGTGATGACGACGACGAGGAAGATCGTGGTGGCGGTGGCCGCGCTCGCGGCGAGCGGCGCGGTGGCCGGCGTGGCCGTGTCCGGGTCGGGGAGGTCGACCGGTCCGCCGGCGGCCCGGGATCCTTCGGTGCCGATGGTCGCGGAGGACCGCGGCGCGGGTGAGCGGCTGCTCCTGGTCGTGGGGGGATCCTTCACCAACCGCGAGGAGGCGGAGCGGGCCGCCGCGGGCGTTCGGATCGGTGACCTGCAGGGCTTCTACGTGGCCCGGACGGACCAGTTCGTCGGACTGGACCGGGTGCTCGGGGAAGCCGAGGCCGAGTACGTGCTGGTCTCGGCGTTCCGGACCGGCCGCGGGGCCAAGGAGTTCCTCGAGCTGGTCCGGAACGCCGGCGGGGCGGGCTTCATCACGCCCCGGCTCCAGAACCTCGGCTTCGAGTACGTCGGCCTGGGGCAGGAGTCGGACCCGGACGGGACCGGTCCGCTCACGGAGCCCATCCCCGGGCTCACCACGTGAGGCGGGCGGCCGTCGCCGCCCTGGCGGTGGCGGTCCTCGGTGCCGCGTGCACCCAGGACCGCTCCGCCGGGGACGGATCGGCCGGCCCCATGCCTCGCTGCGAAGCCCTGCCGGGTCGCGGGGTGGAGGGATTCGTCCTCGAGCGAACCAGGGAGTTCGACGAGGGGGATCGGATCGCCACCCGTCGCGACTACCGGGACCAGCGCGGCCGGCTGCTCGTGTATCTGCTCGGCCTCTCCGGCGAGATCGGGGAGGGCCTCCCGTTCCTGGGACCGGTGACCCTGGCCGGCGGTGAGCGGGCCCGGTTCCTGGGCCGGCGGACGGCCTGGATGGTCGTGTGGGAGGGAGCGTTCCCATGCCCGCAGCTCGCGGTGGTCGGAAACGGGTTCAGGAAGGAGGAGTTCGTGCGGCTGCTGGTGGAGGCCGGTCTCCTGCCGCCGGCCGAGGCGACCCCGCTCCTGGGCACGGACCTGACGGAATGGGTGGCCGTGTTCCACACCAGTCCGGACCTGGTCGAGCTCGACGAGGACACCGACGCGCTCCTGGAGCTCGTCCCCGAACACATCATCGTGGGGCCGGTCGGATGCCACCGGGGACTGCCCCGGGCTCTCGGGGTGGAGGACGACGCCTCCTTCAGCGGCGTCGTGGCGGAGTCCGAGTCCGAGCTGGACGAGGCCATCGACCGGGCCGCCCGGAGCCCGCTGTTCGCCGACGGGCCGGTGTTCCGAGGTGAGCTGGAGGTTCTGTGTCTGGGGGACTGACCACCGTGGTGGGCCGGTGGTCCCTCACCGAGTGGGTGGCGGTCGTGGCCACCGCCCCCGGGCCCGACGAGCTCGCGGAGGATGTGGACGCCCTGGTGGATCTGTGTCCCGATCGCGTGCTGCTCGCTCCGGTGGACGCCCACCAGGGGCTGGCCGGGGCGCTGGGTGTCCCCGCCGACGCGTGGTGGTGCGGTGTGGCCGCGGCGAGCCGTCCGGAGCTCGAGGAGGCCCTGGGGTTGATCCGGGCCAGCCCGAGGTTCGGTGATCGATCGCTCGTGATCGGCTCGTTCCGACTCCTCCGGCTGACAGATTGATCGGTGCGAGTCGACCCGGTGCTACATTGGGGATCGTGCGAACACGGCCGCGGAACCGCGGCCTCCTGGCCGTTCTCCTGGTGCTCGGCGTCGTCCTCGTGCCGGTCGTCTCCAGCGCGGTGGCCGTGTGGCGAGCCGCCCACCACGATGAAGCCAGCGAGGTCGACCGGGCCGATGTCATCCTGGTGCTGGGCGCGGCTCAGTACGGCGGCGAGCCCTCGCCCATCTTCCAGGGCCGCCTGGATCACGGCGCGCTGCTGTTCGAGCGGGGGTTCGCCGACCGGATCATGGTCCTCGGGGCTGGACAGGAAGGGGACGAGTTCACCGAGGCGGAGGCGGGGATCCGGTACCTGCTGAGCGAGGGGCTCCCGGCCGGCGTCCTTCATACGTCGCCCGAAGGATCCACGTCCTTCGAGAGCCTGGCGGCCGCGGCCCGGCGCATGCGGGAGCTCGACCTCGATAGCGCGTTCCTGGTCTCCGACCCATGGCACAACCTCAGGATCCGCCGGATGGCCCGGGACCTGGGGATCGAGGGATACGTCTCGGCGACCTGGCACTCCGCGGCCGAGAGCCAGTCCACCCGTCTCCAGGGGTACACCCGGGAGACGTTCGCCTACCTCTACTACCGGGTGTTCGGCGCCTGAGGGCCACCCTCGGCGGGCGGTGTCGGAACCCGGTGCTACACTCGCCGCCGATGGAGGGGGCGCGCACGATCCGCGAGCGCCAGGAAGCGCTCGAGCGCGACACGCTCTCCGAGCGCGCCACGTTAGCCTCGGCCACCAAGGGCCGAGAGCACGATGAGTCCCCGCACCCCATGCGCACGGCGTTCCAGCGTGATCGGGACCGCATCGTGCACTCGAAGGCCTTCCGCCGGCTGAAGCACAAGACCCAGGTGTTCATCGCACCCGAGGGGGACCACTACCGGGTGCGTCTCACGCACACCCTGGAGGTGTCCCAGATCGCCCGGACCATCGCCCGAGCCCTGCGGGTCAACGAGGACCTGACCGAGGCCATCGCCCTCGGCCACGACCTCGGACACACCCCGTTCGGGCACCTCGGTGAGAAGGCCCTCAATCCCTTCCTGGGTCGGCCGTTCCGCCACAGCGAGCAGAGCCTCCGGGTCGTCGACCACCTCGAGCGGGACGGCCGGGGGCTGAACCTCACCTGGGAGGTGCGCGACGGGATCGTGAACCACACCTGGGCCATGCCCCAGCCGTCGACCGTGGAAGCCCAGGTGGTGCGCTTCGCCGACCGACTGGGCTACGTGAACCACGACATCGACGACGCCATCCGGGCCGGCCTCATCACCGAGACCGACATCCCCGCCGAGGTGAGCGATGTCCTGGGACACTCGCACGGCGAGCGGATCGAGACCCTGGTCACCGACATCGTCGAGACCACGGCGGAGGGACCCGAGGTCAGGATGTCCGCCCCCGTCTTCGCCGCGCTGGACCGGCTCCGCGACTTCATGTTCGACCGGGTCTATCTGCGAGCGGAGGCCGCCAGGGAGCAGGACAAGGCCATCGCCGTGATCCGGGCGCTGTTCTCCCACTACCTCGAGCATCCCGACGAGGTCCCGGACGAGTACGGCCGCGCTCCGGGCACCGACGCCGACAGGGTGGCCGACTACATCGCCGGCATGACCGACCGCTACGCGCTCACCACGTACGAACGGCTCTTCCTTCCCCAGGGATGGATGCTGTAGCCGAGTGGCCAGGATCCGAGACGACGACAAGGAAGCGGTTCGTCATCGCACGGACATCGTTCGCCTCGTCCAGCAGTACGTCGCCCTGAAGAAGGCGGGGGCGGACCGGTTCGTGGGGCTGTGCCCATTCCACACGGAGAAGACGCCGTCGTTCGGGGTGAGCCCCAGCAAGGGCATGTACTACTGCCACGGCTGCGGCAAGGGCGGGGACGTCTTCACGTTCATCAGAGAGATCGAGGGGCTGGAGTTCACCGAGGCCGTGGAGCGGCTGGCCGGCCAGGCCGGGATCACCCTCCGGTACGAGGGGGTCTCGCCGGGGGAGCGGCGGCAGACCTCCCGCCGCCAGGCCCTGCACCGGGCCAGCGCCATGGCCGCGGACCTGTACCGGCAGATGCTCCTGGAGGGACGGGAGGCCGAGGCCGCCCGCCGGTACCTGGAGAAGCGGGGGATCAGCCGGGAGTCGGTGGAGGCCTTCGGGATCGGGTTCGCGCCCGGATACCCCGACTTCCTCCTCCGCCGGATGGCCCGGGAGTTCTCGCCGGAGATCCTTGTCGAAGCCGGCCTAGCCGCCAAGGATCCCCGGGGCGGGATCCGGGACCGGTTCCGGTCGAGGATCACGTTCCCGATCCACGATCTCTCGGGCAACGCCGTCGGGTTCGGGGCCCGACTGCTCGAGGGCGACGGACCGAAGTACCTCAACTCCCCCGAGACTCCGGTGTACCGGAAGGGAGAGCTCCTGTACAACCTGCACCGGGCCAAGGGTGACGTGACCAAGGCCGGCCGGGCGTTCGTGGTGGAGGGGTACACGGACGTGATCGCCCTGGCCGGGGCCGGCATCCCCGTGGCCGTGGCCACCTGCGGGACGGCGCTGGGGGAGGGCCACTTCCGGCTGCTGTCCCGCTTCGCCCGAGGCGCGGTGCTGTGCTTCGACGCCGACGAGGCCGGGGCCCGCGCCGCCGAGCGCGCCTACGGCCTGTTCGAGAAGTTCGCCCTGGACGTCTCGGTGCTGATCCTCCCCCAGGGCCAGGACCCCGCGGACTTCGTCTCCGAGGAAGGCGGGGAGTCCTTCGAGCGTCTGGCGGAGCGGGCCGAGGCGCTCGTCGACTACATGCTGCAGCGGTCGGTCCGAGACGAGACCCTCGACACGCCGGAGGGGCAGTCCCGGGCGGTCCGGCTGGCCTTGCCGATCGTGGTCGGGCTCACCGATCCGGTCCTCCAGAGCCAGTACGCCGGGCGGCTGGCCGACCTGGTGGGGGTGAGCCCCACCGACGTGCGCCTCGAGCTCGATCGGGCCGGGTCCCCGGAGCTTCCGGGCTCCCGCGCCGAGCCCGAGGACGGCCGGGCGGGACGGGCGGAGGTTCGAACCCCGGCCCGGGAGGTCGAGAAGGAGGCGCTGAAGGTTCTGGCCCAGCTTCCCGATATTGGAGAGAGACATGCCGAAGGCATCTCCGAAGAGCACTTCACGACCGAGCGATATCGGAAGGCGTGGGCCCTCCTCCAAGAAGCACCCGGTGACCCGGCGGCCCTGGCCGACCGCGCCGGAGACCGGGGCCAGGGCCCGCTGATCGCCGAGCTCACCGTCGAGCCCCTCAAGGGGGAACCGACCTCCGACTACGCCGAACGGGTCTTCGCCCGCCTCGAGGAACTGAGGCTTCGCCGCGAGGTTGATACCATGAGGAGGCGTCTTGAAGCCCTCAATCCGGTGAAGGATCCGGACACCTTCGATGCCCTGTTCGCCCAGCTGGCCGACGTGACCAGCCGGTGGCGGGACGCCCGTACCCGGGCGGGGGAGGGAGCGTAGTGGCGGAAGTCATGAAGGACCCGATCCTCGACGAGGCCAAGGAGCTGATCGTGGCCCGCGGCCGGGAGCGTGGCTTCGTGACCAGCGAGGACCTCGTGGAGGGCCTCCCGGTCGATGACATCAGCCCCGAGCAGGTCGAGGAGTTCCTGACCCAGATCGAGGAGCATCTCCGGGAGCAGGGCATCGAGGTCATCGAGGTCCCCGGCGAGGATCTCGACGCCACTCCGACGGCGTCCCGGGAAGACGAGCTCCTGAAGGCTCCGACCAACGACCCGGTCCGGATGTACCTGAAGGAGATCGGGAAGGTTCCCCTCCTCACGGCGGCTCAAGAGGTCGACTTCGCCATGCGCATCGAGGCCGGCGAGTTCTCCACGGCCCTGATGCGGCACATCGAGAGCGCCGACCGGGTCGATCAGAAGCAGCTCGTCCACGTCGTCGAGTACTCGGTCCGGATCCGGGAGCACCAGGTCGAGAAGTTCGGCAAGGTCGAGGGCATCGGCCGGGAGACCATCCCCCGAACGTGGCGCCCCAAGGGCCGAGACCACACCGACGACTTCCTGCGGAAGGTCGAGCGCGATGGCCAGCTGGCCAAGAAGAAGCTCATCGAGGCCAACCTCCGACTGGTCGTCTCGATCGCCAAGCGGTACGTCGGTCGGGGGATGCTGTTCCTCGACCTGATCCAGGAGGGCAACCTCGGCCTGATCCGAGCCGTGGAGAAGTTCGATCACTCCAAGGGCTTCAAGTTCTCCACCTACGCCACGTGGTGGATCCGCCAGGCCATCACCCGGGCCATCGCCGACCAGGCCCGGACGATCCGCATCCCCGTGCACATGGTGGAGACCATCAACAAGCTCGTCCGCATCCAGCGGCAGCTGCTCCAGGACCTGGGACGGGAGCCGCTCCCCGAGGAGATCGGCGGCCAGATGGGCATCGCCGCCGAGAAGGTGCGGGAGATCCTCAAGGTCTCCCAGGAGCCGGTGTCCCTGGAGACGCCCATCGGCGAGGAGGAGGACTCTCACCTGGGCGACTTCATTGAGGACTCCGAGGCCGTGGTCCCGATCGACGCGGCGAGCTTCATCCTGCTCCAGGAACAGCTCGAGTCGGTCCTCCATACCCTGTCCGAGCGGGAGAAGAAGGTGATCCAGCTCCGGTTCGGGCTGGTCGACGGCCACCCCAGGACCCTGGAGGAGGTCGGCCGGGAGTTCGGGGTCACCAGGGAGCGGATCCGGCAGATCGAGTCGAAGACCCTCTCCAAGCTTCGCCACCCCTCACGCTCGCAGAAGCTCAGGGACTACCTGGAGTAGTCCATACGGGCTAAACAGCCTCGGTCGAACAGCCGATGTTCGATCTATGAGACGTCTGTCCCGGGACGAGCGGGGCTTCACCCTGGTGGAGCTGATGGTGGTGATCCTGATCATCTCGATCCTGATCGCCATCGCCATCCCGACGTTCCTGGGGTTCAAGCGGAGCGCCGACGATATCGCTGCCAAGGAGGCCGGCGTCCTGGCCGTGAAGACCGCCCGGACGCTGGCCGACGACGGCACGTACGGGCTTGTGACCGGCGTGGTCCTCGGAGCCTCCCAGCCCGATCTGTCCTTCGTGGACGGGAACGTCGACAGCACCGGACCGTCCATGGTGAGCCAGCAGGTCGTGGGCACCAACGTCTTCGTGGCTTCCACCTTCAGCAGGAGCGGCACCTGCTTCTTCATCTGGGACGACATCGACGCCGGGACCCGGTACGGGCAGATCAGCCCAGTCGCTGCCGGGGACTGCCAAGCAGCGAACAACGGCGCCGTGGGCTTCGGCCCGGCCTGGTAGGGGCGCCGGACCCTCCTGCTAGACTTGCCCTCGGGCCTTCTCGGCCCACCGTTCCGGGGTAGCTCAATCGGTAGAGCGGCCGGCTGTTAACCGGTAGGTTGCGAGTTCGAGTCTCGCCCCCGGAGCAACGTCCCCGTCACGGCGATGGGCTCGGGCTGGGCGAGGGGCTCGGAGTCGGCGGGACGGGCGCCGGTTGGGACAGCTCCGGGTGCCAGTAGGTCGTCTCCATCTTGGCGCCGGGCCACCCGAAGCTGAAGTGCACGTGGTCCCGGTGGGGATGGAGCGGCGCCTTGGACTCCGGATCCTTGCACCGGCGACGCTTCTGCACGCAGTAGATCTCCCAGCCCTCGTCCCACGAGCTCCACATGCGCCGGTTCCAGATGACGTACATGATCCCGAACCGCCGGGCCATGGCGTGCTCGTTCCCGTATGCGTCGGTGGCCAGGAGCCATCCCAGGAGGTCCTGGACCTCGGCCCGCTCCGCCGGAACCTTGGCGTTCCGGGCCCAGTCGAGGGCCCGGCCCTCCTTGTGCTCGCTCCGGCCGCCCACCTTGCAGGCCCGGCTGATGCCGAACCAGGTGCTGTCGGGGTACGAGGTCTGGAGCATCTGCTGGAAGGACACCACCCCCGGCTTCGCCTTCGGCCGGCACCGGGTCTGGCCCTGGTACTCAGCGTAGTCCTCGATCACAGGGCCGAACGTCGGTGCGGGGGGCGAGGCCCACGCGCCCGGGGGCGCCACCGAGAGCACGGCGAGGAGGAGCCCCGCCAGGATCTGACCCCTGGGGGCGCGGTTGGTCCGGCCTGCGGTGGGACCGCGCATTCCGGACACAGTACTCGGCCGTCCCGGTGCCCCCCTTGAGCAAGGGGAGCGGGAGGTTCCGGAGGGCCGATCGAGAGGTACAGTGGCCCCCGTGAGCACCGGTGGGGTGAGCAGCCGGGCCGAGCCCGAGGGCCTGATCGACGAGGCCCTCCGCCGACTGGATCAGGGGGTGACCGAGTTCCGGCGGTACATGGCCTCCCCCGAGGGACGGGAGGTCCGCCGCCGGGTGGCCCAGGTGGCCATCATCGCCGCGCCGCTCCTGTTCCGGCTCAAGTTCATCCGGCTCAACCCGGTGGGCCGGCTGATCGGCCTGGTGGGCGGGGCGGCCCTGGTGGTCAAGCTCGCCGAGGCGCTCCGGGACTGGGAGCCTCAGATCGACCTCGATCTTCGGGACTAGCGGTGGGAGGTCGGGCCTTCCGCGCTCCGCATCCGCGGTGAGCCGCGGGGACGGCTCGGTTTCCGGAGGTATCGTCCTCATGTGGCGGTCGCGCGAAGACTTGCCAGCGACGCTCTGTCCTCGGAGGAGGTCGCAGTACTTCGCGGGCTGTTCCGTGCGGCCTGGGGTGACAATTCCGAAGAGTTCACCGACGAAGACTGGGACCATGCCGTCGGGGGCGTCCACTTCATCCTCGAAGAGGGCGGGGCAGTCGTGGCCCACGCGTCCGTTGTGGAACGAGAGTTGCACACGAGCGGCCACCGCCTGGCAACCGGGTACGTCGAGGCGGTCGCGACATGGCCGATCCATCAGCGGAGGGGCTACGGGTCGGCCCTGATGCGGGAGGTCGGGAAGTACATCGATCAGGCTTTTCAACTCGGGGCCCTGGATACGGGCAGCTCCGCTTTCTACGAGCGCCTGGGATGGGTGGTGTGGAGAGGTCCCACCTTCGTCCGGACGGACTCAGGGCTCATCCGAACGGGCGAAGAGGACGGCCAGGTACTCGTGCGGCCGACACCCACGTCCCCGGAGCTCGATCTGTCGGCACCGATCAGCTGCGATTGGCGGCCCGGAGACGTGTGGTAGAAGCAGCAGCGTAGCTCATGCGTCCACCGAGTCAGGATCAGGGCTCCTCGGCGAGGCCGTGGGCTCCCACGAGCCGGACGAAGTGCGCCGGGATGACCGGTGCCTGGGGGACCAGGCGACCGCCATGCTTCCGGTAGATGGTGACCATCTCGTCCCCGCCGAACCCCACCGGGTGTGCGATGCGTCCGCCGTTCGCCAGCTGCTCGACGAGGGGGTCCGGGACCCGGGGCGCCGCCGCGGACACCACGATCGCCTGGAAAGGCGCCCGTTCGGGGAGCCCCAGCGTGCCATCGCCCACGGCGACCTCCACGTTCTCGATCCCCGCGCCCCGGAGGTTTCGCTCCGCCCATGTGGCCAGATCGGGGAATCGCTCGATCGAGAAGACGTGGGCGGCGAGCGCCGCCAGGATGGCGGTCTGGAAGCCGAGCCCGGTGCCGACCTCCAGGACCCGTTCCTCGCCCCGCAGGCGCAGCGCTGCGACCATCCGGGCCACCAGCGAGGGCTGCGTGGTGACCTGACCGTGCGGTATCGGGATGGGCCGGTCGCCATAGGCCTGGCCGGCCCACTCCGGTGGGACGAAATCCACGCGCCTCACCCGCCCGAAGGCCCGGAGCACCCGCTCGTCACGGATCCCCTGGGCCCGGCAGGCCTGGACCAGGCGTTCCGGGCCCTCGCGGGGGAGCCTGCTGTCGGCGACCGGATGGGTCATCATCATGAGGGTGCCATATGGCCAGGATCGAGGGGTACCGCTTCGGCCGGATCGTGATCGATGGGGAGGAGCAGAGCCGCGACCTGATCATCCTGCCCGGTCGCGTGGTCCCCAACTGGTGGCGTGAGGAAGGTCACGCGCTGGGCCTCCGCGACCTCGAGGACGTGCTCGACGAGCTTCCCGAGCGGCTGATCGTGGGGACCGGGGCGTCCGGGCAGATGCGCCCCGACCCGGGCACCCTGGACGCCCTGCGCCGCCGAGGGATCGACGTCGAGGTTGCTCGCACAGAGTACGCCGTCCGACTGTTCGCGGAGGCGGACCCGGCCACGACGGCCGCGGCCCTCCACCTGACCTGCTAGCGATCCCCGGTCCCGGAGGATCAGTCGCCCTCAGCCGACCTGCACGTTGCCCTGGCCGATCTCCATGAAGTCGCTCGGTGACTCGGTGAGGCACGCGGTGGGCCCCTGGACCTGCGCGGGATGGAACTCCGTGACGCGGTCCGGCGGGGAACCTCCGCCCTCCCCGTTGTCCTGCACCGCGAAGATCGCCCAGACACCCTCGAAGAAATCGGGGTCCGCGTTCGTGTTGACGCCGCTCACGTAGGCGATGTCGCCCTCGATCCGCAGGCACGTCACCCGCATGTGTACCCGGGCGGGGAACCCACGAGCGTCGAGCTGGGCCTGCCCGGAGACCGTCCCATCGGAGCGCTGGACGGCCGCGAACGCGAACGTGCGACGTGGTCCTTCCGCGATGTGGCCGGACCCCGTCGCTCGCTCAGGCGATGAAGCCGCCACGGTTCCGGGGGCGATGACCACCGCCAGCGCCACCGGCACGATCACCGTTCTCGCGATCCTTCGCATCGAAGATCCCTCCTTTGGTCGGTCCCTCAGACCGCCAGCCAGAGCTCGCCCTCCATGCCGGCGTGGTACTTGCAGAAGTACGGGTTGGCGCGATCGGTGTCGAGGAACGTGGCCACCGGGTCGCTGGTGGCCTTCTTCCCGCCCTCGATCTCGTCGATGTCGAGGAGGAAGGGCGTGCGGTAGACCACCTCCTCGGCCACGGTGAAGCTGTGACGGACCAGGTCCCTGTTGATGACCCGGATCCTTTGGTCCTCGGACAGCACCAGGCACTCGGGGGTGAAGTCGTTGCCAACCGACTCGATCACCACCATGGGCTCGCCGGACACGTCCAGGCACTGGGCCGGCGGTCCCATGGCTGCGGTCTCCGTCTCCTGATTCCCGCCGTCTCCCCTTCCCGTCTCGGTCTCGGACGGGCCGACGCACGCGCTGGCCACCAGCGCCACCGCCGCCATCCCCACGAGCAGGTTCCGCATGATCCCTCCTCTCCGCCGCGTCACCGGCGCGGCGCTCACCCTGTCCCCGGCCCCGTCCACGCTTCCGGCACGACCGAGGTGTCGGCCAGCTGCCTGAGGACCCGGCACGCCGCCGACGAGCCCGCCACCGCCTCCGCGGCCTCGGGACCGGAGCGTTCCGGGTCGAAGCACCACCCCTCCAGGACCACCGCCACGGTGGACCCGTCGCGAAGGACGCTGGCGTGGGTCACGCCGACCGCCGCGAGCCGGGACGCGGCCCTTCGGCTCAGGGCCACGTCGTCCGGCGCCGTGAACAGCAGCACGACCATCGCCACGTCTCGCCTCCTCTCGGGGAGAAGGCGTGAAGCACGGCGTCACGACCGTGAAAGGGGCCGCCTCGACCGGCGAGGCCCGGTCAGGTCACCCAGGCGATCGGGGCCCGGGGATCCGGCGTGTAGGAGCAGAAGGCCCCGGTGCGGACGGTGGAGGACAGGTGATCCCGAAGCTTCGGGCTCTGCTCGGCGACTCGAGAGAGCGCTCCCTTGATCGCCTTGGTCACGCTCTGTCGGGCCCGCTCCGCGGGAGAGACGGCGGGGCGGGGCCGTCCGCCGAGGCCCACCCCGCCGGCCAGCTCCCGAGCCAGGAAGTCGATCTCCTCCCGCGCCCGCGCCGCCTTCTCCGGGTCGCCCCAGGACTCCGCCTCGGCCAGGGTTTCGCGGAGCTCCTCGATCCGCTCACGGTAGGCATCCCGGGCCTGCCGGTCCACCACGTCCCCCGCGCCGCCCGGGCGTCCGGCGACCAGCCCTTCGTCGGGACCGGGCCGACGCTCCGCAGACGCGGGTGCGGCCAGGTCGAGCGCGTGGAACTCCCGGCCCGGATCCGCCAGGAGGGTCGCCAGGTATCGCAGGCCCTTGGTGTCCCGCAGCCGGAACCGGTCTCCCTCGAAGGCGATCGACCAGTACTCGCCCTCCTTCCGGAACACGGAGAGGCGGGGCTCGCCGGAGGCCCGGGTCGCTGCCCCGCCGCCCGCTTCCGCGAGCGACCGGGCCCGGGTCGCCAGGTCCGCCATCTCGAGCTCCTCGGCAGTCGTGAGCGCGGAGCCCAGCAGGTCGACGGCGCGGCCCCGATCGCCGGGGCCGTCCCGGGTCAGGAGGGCGCGAGCGAAGTCGTGCTGGGCCCGGGCCTTGGCGGGGAGCGCGCCCATGCGTCCGTTCCGAGCGATGGCCTCCTCGAAGTGCATCTCGGCCATGTCCCAGCGACCGGCGGCCTCCGCGGCGACCGCCAGGGCCCCGGCCACGGAGCCGGTGACCACCTCGGGTGCGAACAGCACGTTCAGCTCCGCGTAGGGGAGGAGGAGATCGTGGAGAACGGCCGCCCGGCGAACGTCGCCGAGAAATCGGGCGACCTCGGGGAGGAGGGTCGTCGCCAGCAGCCACTGGTTGTCCCGGGGGATCGCGGCGAAGTCACGTGCGGCCAGCTCCTCGAAGCTGCCGTGCGCCTGGTGCTCGTGTCCCGTCGCGGCGTGGAGGTGCGCCAGCGCGCACCGGAACAGCGGGTACCACGGGTACTCCTCGATGGAGCGCCGGATGACCTCCTCCATCTCGCCGAGCCGACCCTGCTCCCTTCGCAGCGCGAACAGCTGGAGCCGATGGGCCACCTGGGGGTCGAGGTCCTGTGCCCGTTCGCCCAGGGCCAGGGTCTGTTCGATCCGGGCCTCGGCCTCCCTGTACCGCCCCTCGAACAGGCCGAGGATCGTTCTGTAGCAGGCGACGTACCATCGCTGGAGCACCTGTCGGAGCTCCTCGGCCAGCCGGCCCGCCTGGTCCAGCGCGGCCTTCGCCCCGGGGATGTCTCCGAGGATCATGAGCGAGGTGTGTCGGACCAGGTTGCCCTCCAGGGCCCGCTCCGGCTCATCGGCGCGCTCGGCGAGCTCGATGATGCGGTCGGCGATCCCCAGGAGCTCCTCGGTGTTGTCGGGGCCCCAGATGCACGCGTAGCGGCCGGCCAGCGCGTACGCCTCCGTCGAGACATCCCCCAGCCGCTGCGCCATCTCCACGGCCTGACGACTGAGGGCGTCCCGCAGCTCGGGTGAGGGTTGGTCCCTTAGTGCTCCCGCCAGTCGAGCCAGCAGACGGACCCGCAGCTCGCCGTCCTGCTCGGGGAGCGCCGTCAGGGCCTCCTCCAGCAGCCGGACGACGTCGCGGTCCCGCCCTGCCCGGAGCCACACGAAGCGTCCGCCGTACCCCAACGCCGAACGGGCCAGGTGCTCGGGAAGCCCGTGGGCGCGCGCCAGCCGCCCTGCCATGAGGAAGGCGTCCTTCGATCCGGAGGCATCCCCGGCCTTCATCTGCGCGTCGCCCAGGGCCAGCAGGAGCTCGCATCGGGATCGAGGATCGGCCCCGCCCCGTTCCGCCGCCCGGAGGGCCAGGCGGTACAGGCGAGCGGCCTCCTCGTACGCCAGGAGGGAGGCGGCCCGCTCGCCGGCCAGGCGGGCGTACCGGACCGCGCGTTCGACGTCGCCGGCCGGGGCGGCCTGGACGAAGTGGTGTGCCAGCTCCGTCAGGTGAGGCGCGAGATCCGAGGTCTTGAGGTCCTCCAACGCTTCCCCGGCCCGACGGTGGAGCTCGAGGCGCCGAGCCGGGGCGAGCTCGTCGTACAGCGTTTCCCTGATGAGGGCGTGCCCGAAGCGGAGACGCCCCGGCGTGCCCGGCACGTCGGTCACGATCCGCGCGGCCACGGCCTCCTCCAGCGCGGTGAGCACGTCCGGCGGGGGACGGCCGGCCAGCGTCCCGAGGATCTCCAGCTCGAATTCCCGCCCCAGGACCGACGCCAGGGTCAACACCTCGGTCGCGTCACCCCCGAGATGGGCCAGGCGTCGGCCGATCACCTCGCGAACGCCTTCAGGGATCGGCGTCGTCCAGGCCGCCGCGTCATCGGTCTTGATCCGACCTTCGTGAACCAGGAGGCGGACCACCTCGACCAGGAAGAGGGGGTTCCCCTCGGTCTCCTCGTGGACCGCGCCGACCAGCCGGTCGGACGGACGGGTGCCGGTCGACCGCTCGATGTACCGGGCGACGTCATCCCATTCCAGGCCTCGAAGGTGGACGCGCCGGGTCACCGAGGCTCGGGCCAGCTCCGCCAGGGCGGTCGGAGCGTGGTCCCGTTCCGCGCTCGGGTCCCGGTACATCCCGATCACCAGGAGGTGTGACTCGGCGATCTCACCGGCCAGGAACCGGAGGAGGAGGAGCGACGGGGCATCGGCGGCGTGGAGGTCGTCGAGCAGGAGGACCAGGCCATCGGCTTCGGCCGTGGCGACCAGGAACCGCGCGGTTGCGTCGAAGAGTCGGAACCGGGCGGACTCGGCGTCCAGGGCGGGCGGCTCAGGCAGCCCCGGGAGCATGTCCCGCAGCTCGGGCACGATCTGGGCGACGTCGGTCGCTCCTGCTCCCAGATCGCGCCGCAGGGTGTCCCGGTCCCCGCGACGGACCAGGGCCCGGATCGACTGGACCCAGGGCCAGTACGCGGGGGCCCCGCCGGCCTCCCAACAGCGGCCCCACAGCACCCGCGTCCCTCCCTCGCGGGCGCGGGACCCGAGCTCGTCGGCCAGCCGGCTCTTGCCGATCCCGGGCTCCCCGGCCACCAGGAACAG
>JBOGWD010000256.1:0-7241 GCA_050693275.1 Actinomycetota bacterium
AGCCCGTAGGCCACGTTGTCGAACACGTTCAGGTGGGGGAACAGGGCGTAGGACTGGAAGACCGTGTTGACGTCGCGCCGGTGGGCGGGGAGGCCGGCCACGTTCACCCCGGCCAGCTCGATGGCCCCCTCGTCGGGCTGCTCGAATCCACCGATCATCCGGAGCGTGGTGGTCTTCCCGCAGCCCGAGGGGCCCAGCATGCTGAAGAACTCCCCCCGGACGATGTCCAGGGAGATCCGGTCCACGGCGATCACGTCCCCGAACCGTTTGACGACGTCCGACAGGCGGACGTCGACCTCCCGAGCCGTCCCCACGGCGCAAGCGTACCGGGCGTTCGCCGGTTCCGCGAGAGCGAGGCGGAGGCAAAGGTTGCCCTCGCTTTGCGCCGCTTTGTATAGTGGTGCTTGTGAAAGTTTTCACAAGCTCCGGGGCCGCCTCAGGTGGCCCCGCTCCGGCCCCGACCGATAGAATCGCGCGGCCCATGGCCCGACCGGAAGGCGGGGGCGGATGGTCCGGCTTCAGCACCGGATGGGCCGCCACCGGAACGCTGCTCGCGGGGATCCTCACCTGGGGCGGCGTCGGGTGGCTCGTCGACCGGCTCGTCGGCACCGACCGGCTGTTCCTGGCCATCGGCCTGGTGGTCGGCGCGGCGGGGGGTATCTATCTCGTCTACCTTCGATATGGCAGGGAGCAACCCGATGACTGAATCCGCCGAGCGCGTGATGGTCCGGCGCGCGGCTGCGGCCGGCGCCCTGGCCGCCCCGGTGGCCTTGGCCGCCGGGCTCGCGGCGGACGGTACCGCCGGAGCCTGGTCGGCCCTCCTCGCCATGGCCCTGGTCGTGGCGAACTTCGCCGCCCACGGGCTGTCCCTGTCCTGGGCGGCCACGATCTCCATCCCGGTGCTCCAGGCGGTGGCCCTGGGAGGGTTCGTGGTGCGGATGGCGGTCTTCGTGGGCGCGCTGTTCGCCCTGGATCGGGCGCCGTTCTTCCGCCCGGCGATCTTCGCGGTGGCCGCCGTCGCCTCGATCCTCTCGCTCCTGGTGTACGAGACACGCCTGGCGGTCCGCGGCCTGGGCGCCGGGCTCAGGATCCCCCCCGATCCCGCCGCCGCGGCCGCGGCCGAGCGGCTCCGGGCCAGGGAGGCCTCGCCATGACGTCGATCCTGGCGCAGTCCCGGCCGCCCGAGCCGTTCGACGCCCCGGGGCTGGAGCTGTTCCGACCGCCGTGCCTGAGCGAATGGGACCTGTTCGGCGTGCACTTCTGCGTGGACCGCGGGGTGCTGTACATGTTCCTGGCCGCGGGGATCGTCATCGTGCTGTTCGTCCTGGCGGCCAGCCGCGGCGGGCTGGTGCCTCGAGGCGTCCGGAACCTGGTGGAGTCGGTGGTCGACTTCATCCGCGAGGAGATCGCCATCCAGGTGATCGGCCAGGAGGGCCGGCCGTGGGTGCCCTTCCTCACCTCGATGTTCTGCTTCATCCTGGTCGGCAACATCTTCGGGATCATCCCCGGCATCCAGTTCCCCGTGAACGGCCGGATCGCGCTCCCCGCGTTCATGGCGCTCCTGGTGTGGGTGCTGTTCAACCTGGCCGGCATCCGGGCCCAGGGCGCCGCCTACTTCACGAACGCGCTGTTCCCCCCCGGGGTGCCCAAGGCGATGTACCTCCTGCTGACCCCGATCGAGTTCGTGTCGACGTTCCTGCTCCGCCCGTTCACCCTGGCCGTCCGGCTCCTGGCCAACATGATGGCGGGCCACCTGATCCTCTCGATCTTCTTCCTGGGCACCGCCTATCTGCTGGCCAAGCCGTCCACGATCCCCTTCGCCATCCCGGCCTTCGCGTTGTCGGTGGCGCTGATCGGGTTCGAGATCCTTGTGGCGGTGCTCCAGGCTTATATCTTCACCATCCTGACCGCCGTATATCTCGCCGGGGCCGTCCACCCCGAGCACTAGGAGGGAAGAGTCATGGGAGAGATGCTCTCGCAGGTCGGGGCCTTCGTGGCCCAGGTTGAGGGCGACGTGGGGGCGATCGGCCGGGGCCTGGTGTTCGGGCTCGGCGCCATCGGTCCGGGCATCGGCATCGGGTACCTGGTGGGCAAGGCCGTTGAGGCCATGGCCCGGCAGCCCGAGGCGGCCACCATGGTCCGAACGACGATGTTCCTGGGCATCGCCTTCACCGAGGCCCTGGCCCTGATCGGCTTCGTCCTGACGTTCATCATCTGAGGAGGCGGCCATGGAGCTGGAGGTTCAGGGCCTGCCGGAGACCCTGGCGCAGGAGGAGACGCAGGAGGAGGAGCACAACCCGATCCTCCCCGAGGCCGACGAGCTGATCTTCGGCTCGCTGGCGTTCCTCCTGGTGTTCGTGGTGCTGGCCCGGTACGCGTTCCCCCGGCTGAACCGGGGGCTGCAGGAGCGCTCCGAGCGGATCCGGAGCGAGCTCGAGCGGGCCGAGGAGGCCCGCACGGAGGCGGAGTCGTCCCTCCGCCGATACGAGCAGCAGCTCCAGGAGGCCCGGGCCGAGTCCGGGCGGATCATCGAGGAGGCCCGGAAGACGGCCGAGTCGATGCGCCGCGACCTGCTGGCCAAGGCCGAGGAGGAGTCCCGGGCCATCGTGGGCAGGGCGCAGGAGGAGATACGAGCCGCGCGCGACCGGGCCATCCAGCAGCTCCGCGGCCAGCTGGCCGAGTGGTCGGTGGAGCTGGCCGGCCGGGTGGTAGGGGCGAGCCTGGACAAGCGGCGGCAGCTCAAGCTGGTGGAGGACTACATCGACGAGGTCGCGGGCATGGGCAACGGGAAGTCCCGGCCCCGCCGTCGGACCACCCGACGCAAGAAGGAGGAGGGGGCCACCTGACTCGGAAGGAGCTCATCCGCGGCTACGCCCAGGCCATGTTCTCGGTGGCCGAGGCCGAGGACGCCCTCGAGGAGATCGAGGACGAGCTGTTCCGGTTCGCCCGGTCGCTGGAGGGGGAGCAGCGTCTCCGCGACTCCCTGGCCGACCCGGGCATCCCGGCCGACCGGAAGAAGGCCGTGCTGGCCGAGGTCCTCGGCGGGCGGGCCGGCCCGCACACCGTGAGCCTGCTCGGCTTCATCGTCGAGCAGGGCCGGGCCCGGGACCTCGGCGCCATCGTCGACGACCTGGTGGCCCTGGCCGCCGAGCGGCGCCGGTCGGCCGTGGCCGAGGTCCGGACGGCGATCTCCCTTGACGCTGAGCATCGCCGGCGGCTGGCCGAGGCGCTGGAGCGGGCCACGGGGAAGAAGATCGAGCTGAAGGTGGTGGTGGATCCGTCGGTGGTCGGCGGCGTGGTGGCCCGCGTCGGCGACCAGGTGATCGACGGGTCGGTCAGGCGAAGGCTGGAGCTGGCCCGAGAGCGACTGAGCGAGGTGTGAGTGAGGATGGCTGAACCGGCTGAGCGGTTCATCGACCCGGAGGACATCGCCCGGGCGCTGAAGCGCCACGTGGAGTCCTTCCGACCGGAGACCGAGCGGGAGGAGGTGGGCCGGGTCACCGAGACCGGCGACGGCATCGCCCGGGTCCGCGGCCTCCCCAGCACCATGGCCAACGAGCTCCTCGAGTTCCCACGCAACGTCCACGGGGTGGCCTTCAACCTGGAGGAGGAGGAGATCGGGTGCGTGCTGTTCGGCGATCCCGAAGGCATCGAGGAGGGCTCCCCCGTGAAGCGCACCGGCAGGATCCTTTCGGTCGGAGTGGGCGACGGGCTCCTCGGCCGAGTGGTGGACCCCCTGGGGAGGCCGATGGACGGGAAGGGATCGATCCGGTTCGAAACCGACCGGGTGCTGGAGATCCAGGCGCCCTCGGTGGTCATGCGGCAGCCGGTGAAGGAGCCCCTCCAGACCGGCGTCAAGGCCATCGACGCGATGACCCCGATCGGCCGGGGCCAGCGGGAGCTGATCATCGGCGACCGCCAGACGGGCAAGACGGCCATCGCCGTGGACACCATCATCAACCAGCGCGAGGCCTGGGCCACCGGCGACCCGAAGAAGCAGGTGAAGTGCGTCTACGTGGCCGTGGGGCAGAAGGACTCCACGGTCCGCGAGGTGGTCGAGGCGTTCGAGTCGAACGGAGCCCTGGAGTACACGGTGGTGGTCAACGCGCCGGCCTCGCTCGCGGCGTCATTCAAGTACATCGCCCCGTACGCGGGCTCCGCCGTCGGCCAGCACTGGATGTACAAGGGCCAGCACGCGCTGATCGTGTTGGACGACCTGTCGAAACAGGCCGAGGCCTACCGGGAGGTGTCCCTCCTGCTTCGCCGGCCGGCCGGCCGGGAGGCGTACCCGGGCGACGTGTTCTACCTCCACTCCCGGCTGCTGGAGCGGTGCGCCAAGCTCTCGGACGAGGAGGGCGGCGGGTCCCTCACCGGGCTGCCCATCGTGGAGACCAAAGGCGGGGACGTCTCCGCCTACATCCCCACCAACGTCATCTCTATCACCGACGGGCAGATCTACGTTGAGAACGACCTCTTCTACGCGGGGGTGCGGCCGGCGATCAACGTGGGCATCTCGGTGTCCCGGGTCGGGGGCAACGCCCAGATCAAGGCGATGAAGCAGGTGGCCGGGCGGCTCCGTCTCGACCTGGCCCAGTACCGGGAGCTGGAGGCCTTCGCCGAGTTTGGGTCCGAGCTCGACAAGGCGTCGCAGGCCCAGCTCGAGCGGGGCGCCCGGGTCGTGGAGATCCTGAAGCAGCCCCAGTACCGGCCGATGTCCGTGGAGCACCAGATCGTCTCGATCTACGCCGTGACGAACGGGTACCTCGACGACGTCTCGATGGACGACGCCAAGCGGTTCGAGGAAGAGCTGCTCCGGTACATGGAGACCAGGCACCCGGAGATCGGCCGGCACTTCACCCTTCAGGGTGACCTGCCCGACGAGGTCGAGGCCACGCTGAAGGAGGCCATCGCCGACTTCAAGCGGGGGTTCCAGCCCTCGGAAGAGGCCGTGCCCACCACGGCCGGAGCCGCCGGTGGTCCCGTCGATCAGCGCCGGGAGGACGTCGGGTGGGACCGGGTCGGTGAGCCCGAGCCGGACGAGGAAGCCTTCGAGGAGAAGGCCGGGCCGGCCGGCGAGACCGAGGCCCAGCCGCCGGGGTAGCCGATGGGCGCCAGGCTCCGCCAGATCCGACGCCGGATCCGCTCGGTCCAGTCGACGATGAAGATCACCCGGGCCATGGAGCAGATCGCCCTGGCCCGGATCGCCAAGGCCCAGCGCCGGGTGGAGCAGATCCGGGCCTACGCCGTCCGGCTGACCGAGGCCATGGAGGACGTGGCCCGGCAGACGGGCGCCCTGGTCCATCCGCTGCTGGAGGAGCGGGAGCAGCCCCGGCGGGCGGCGGTCCTGGTCATGACCTCCGACCGCGGGCTGGCCGGGGCGTACAACGCCAACGCCCTCCGGCGGGCCGAGCGGGTGTTCGGCCGGCTCCGGGGAGACGGCCTCGAGCCGGTCCTGTTCGTGGTGGGCCGGAAGGGCCAGGGCTACTTCCGGTTCCGGCAGGCGGCCATCGAGGACGCCTGGTCCGGGTTCAGCGAGGTGCCCTCGTACGCCGACGCGGAGCGCGTCGCCAGTCGGCTGATCGGCGCCTTCCTCGGCCGCGACGTCGACCAGATCCACGCGGTGTACACGGACTTCCGGTCGGCGTTCACGCTCCGGCCGGTGGACCGCCGGTTCGTGCCGATCGCCCCGGAGGAGGTGGCCGGCGACGAAGCCACCCGCGGTCGGCCCCGGCCCGAGTACATCTTCGAGCCGGCCCCGGCCCAGCTCTTGGACGCCCTGCTGCCCCGGTACGTGACCGCGCTGATCTTCGCGGCCATGCTCGAGTGCGCGGCCTCGGAGAGCGCCGCCCGCCGCCGGGCGATGAAGGCGGCCACCGAGAACGCGGAGGACCTCATCCGCCGGCTGACCAGGGAGGCCAACCAGGCCCGGCAGACGGAGATCACCACGGAGCTGATGGAGATCGTGGGCGGAGCCGAGGCGCTCCGCCAGGCGTCAGGAGAGTGAGGATGGCTGACCAGGAGAACGGACGGGCACCAGGCAGGGTGATCCAGGTGATCGGGCCGGTGGTGGACGTGGAGTTCCCGCCCGAATCCCTGCCGCCGATCAACACGGCCCTCGAGCTGGACCGGACCCTCGAGGACGAGACCCAGACGATCGTGTGCGAGGTGGCCCAGCACATCGGGGAGTCGGCGGTGCGGGCCATCGCCATGAAGCCGACCGACGGCGTGGTCCGGGGATCCACGGTCCGGAACACCGGCATCCCCATCGCCATGCCGGTCGGGCCGAAGGTCCTCGGCCACGTGTACAACGTGCTGGGCGAGCCCCTCGACACGGACTCGGTCGAAGCCGAGGATCGGTGGCCCATCCACCGGGACCCGCCGCTGTTCGAGGACCTCGAGCCGAGGACCGAGATGTTCGAGACCGGCATCAAGGTCATCGACCTCCTGGAGCCCTACGTGCAAGGCGGGAAGGTCGGCATGTTCGGCGGCGCCGGGGTGGGCAAGACCGTGATCATCCAGGAGATGATCCACCGGGTCGCCGAGCAGCACGGCGGTGTGTCCGTGTTCGCCGGGGTGGGGGAACGGACCCGCGAGGGCAACGACCTGATCCGGGAGATGACCGAGACCGGCGTGATCGGCAAGACCGCGCTGGTGTTCGGGCAGATGGACGAGCCACCGGGGGTCCGCCTCCGGGTGGGCCTGGCCGCGCTCACGGTCGCCGAGTACTTCCGGGACGTGCAGCGTCAGGACGTCCTGCTGTTCATCGACAACATCTTCCGGTTCGTCCAGGCCGGGTCCGAGGTGTCCACCCTGCTCGGCCGGATGCCCAGCGCCGTGGGGTACCAGCCGACGCTGGCCGACGAGATGGGCGAGCTCCAGGAACGGATCACCTCGACCAAGGGCCGGTCGATCACCTCGCTCCAGGCCATCTACGTTCCCGCCGACGACATCACCGACCCCGCTCCCCACACCACCTTCGCCCACCTCGACGCCACTACGGTGCTGACCAGGGCGCTGGTCGAGCAGGGGATCTACCCGGCCGTGGACCCCCTCGACTCGACGTCGCGCATCCTGGACGCCCGGTACATCGGGGAGGAGCACTACTCGGTGGCTCGCCGGGTCCAGGAGATCCTCCAGCGGTACAGGGACCTCCAGGACATCATCGCCATCCTGGGCGTGGACGAGCTGTCCGAGGAGGACAAGCTGATCGTGAGCCGGGCCCGGAAGATCCAGCGGTTCCT
>JBOGWD010000257.1:0-23195 GCA_050693275.1 Actinomycetota bacterium
CTCAGCCGCGGAGGGGGAACCGCTCCAGCGGCTCGTAGCGAGCGCCCCTCGGGGAGAGGTGGCTCCGGTACAGCACCAGCTCACCGATCCGGAACGGCTCGATGTCGAACCGCGTGGCAGCGAGATCCTCGGCGTGGTCGCGCGCGGGGACCGGCGGGTTGAACCTGGCCACGGTGAGGTGGGCGGAGAACGCCCGCTTCTCCGGCGGGAACTCGCCGGCCAGGCGCTCGTCGAGGGCTCCGGCCAGCGCGGCCAGGCTTCCCTCCTGGTCGTCCAGGCCGACCCACAGCACCCGGGCCCGGGTCCGGCCGGGGAAGACCCCCATGCCCTCGATGCCCAGGCGGAAGGGCCGGATCCGCGACGCGGCGTCGCGGCACGTCTCGTGCACCCATTCCACCAGTCGGGGCCACGTCCGGCCGAGGAACTTCACGGTGACGTGCCAGTTCTCGGGCGGGACCCACCGCCCCTGAGGGAATCGGTCCCGCCACGGCTCCACGGCGGCCACCACCTTCTCCTTGGCCCGGTCCGGGATGTCGACCGCGGCGAACAGGCGGAGCGGTTTGGCCTCCGGGCGGGAGGCCCGGTCCCGGGCCATCAGCCGGCCAGCAGGCGCCGGCGGGTCAGGTCGAGCGCGGCCTGCTCGGCCCACCGACGGACCTGGTCGCGGTCCCCCGGGGCGACGAACCGGCGGGCCTGGTCACCGCCCGGGCCGGAGACGGCTACCCACACCTCGCCGGGCGGGTGATCCTCGAGGGGCTCCGGCCCCGCCACCCCGGTCGTGGCCACGCCGACGTGGGCCCCGAAGACCTTCCGGACGCCGCGAGCCATCTCCACCACGCACTCCTCGCTGACCATCCCCGGCCCGTCCAGGGTCTCCTTCGACACGTCGAGCAGCCCGGCCTTGGCCTCGGCCGAGTACGCCACCACCCCGCCCAGGAAGTACCGGGACGAGTCGGGGACGTGGACGATCCTCGAGGCGAGCCCGCCGCCCGTGAGCGACTCGGCCACAGCCACGGTGAGGCCCCCCTCGAGGAGCAGGCGACCCACCACGTCCTCGAGCTCGTCCCCGTCGGTGCCGAACACGGCCATCCCCAGGCGGTCCCGCACCTCGTGCTCGACCGGCTCGATCAGCGCCGCGGCGCGCTCCGGGGAGACGGCCTTCGCGGTGAGCCGGACCCGGACCTCCCCCGCCGAGGCGAGGTAGGCCACGGTCGGGTTGGCCGACCCCCGGAAGAGATCGTCGAGGAGCTCGCCGACCCGCGCCTCGGGGATGCCCACCACCTTGAGGACCCGCGAGACGATCCCGGCCGGGCCCGCCATCTCCCGGAGCTCGGGAAGGATGGTGCCCTCCATCATCTCCCGCATCTCCGCGGGCACCCCCGGGACCGCGTACACGCGGGACCCCTCGGCGACGTCGAGCACGAGCCCGGGCGCGGTCCCCCGCTGCGGGAGGAGGTACCGGGCTCCCTGGGGCACGTCCCCCTGGACCAGGTTCGACACCGGCATCTCGCGCTTCATGCGCTCGAACTTCTGCCGAAGGTACTCCTCGATCTCCGGACGGCGCTCCAGCGGACGGCCGCTCGCCGAGGCCAGGGCTTCCCGGGTCACGTCGTCCCCGGTGGGACCGAGGCCGCCCGTGACCAGCACGATGTCGGCACGGGAGGCCGCCAGCCGGATGGACTCGGCGATCCGGAGCACGTTGTCGCCGACGACCTGGTGGTGGAGGACGTCCACGCCGATCTCAGCCAGACGCTGGGACATCCACTGCGCGTTCGTGTTGGCGATCTGGCCCAGCAGGATCTCCGTGCCCACTCCGATGATCTCGGCCCTCATCGCCCCCGGGCCGCCTTCCAGAAGTAATCGAGACCCGACCGCACCGTCAGGACGATGGTGGCCCACAGGACCGCGAGCCGCCACGGATCGGCGCCCACCACGGCCCACGCCGGGAATCGGCCCGTGGCCGCCAGGGCCACCACCGGCGCCGTCACCAGGATCTTGTCGGCCAGCGGGTCCAGCCACTGCCCCAGGGCGGTGGCGCCCGAGTACCGGCGGGCCAGGTAGCCGTCCAGCCCGTCGGTCAGCGCCCCGAACACGAACACCGCGGCGGCCACCGCCGCGGCCGAATCGGACCGGGAGAGCACCAGGATCACCAGGACCGGAGCCAAGAGGATCCGGAAGATAGAGATGACGTTCGGCCAGCCCAGGCCGAGGGGGCTCACGCGCCGGGGCTCGACGGCGATGACTGTCCCCGGTAGCTCTGCGCGGTGTACGTCGCCTCGAACGGGGCGTGGCGATCCCCGGGTGCCGGGAGTCGGTGACCGTTGACGATGATCTCGGTGACGCCACCCTCCGAGAGCCGCACGATGATGCTCTCCTCTGCCTCGAACGAACGTCCCTGTCCCTCCTCGAGGGTGAAGCGCTTGCTCCCGTTTCCGTCCAGGATCAGCTCGACCTCGACGTCCTGGTGCGCGGTCAGCCCGACCTCCACCGTCCTGGGAAGGACCGGGACGGCGGGCGGCGCTCCCACGTCCGCGGGCTGGGGCACCGAGGTCCCCCGGTTGAGCAGGCCGATGGCCGCTGCCGCGGCCATGACGATCAGTGCGGCGGCGGCGGCCAGCAACCAGTTGGGGCGCTTCTTCTCGGTGAGGACCACCGCCTCGGTCGGCGTCACGCCCGGGGAGCGCTCCACCGGGGAAGGGCCGGGGCTGGATCGGCCGAACGCCCGCTCGTAGGCGGCGATCACCTTCTCGTGAGAGAGGCCGAGGTACCTGGCGTACGAGCGCAGGAAGCCGCGGACGTACACGTCGGATCCCAGCGCGTCGAACTCCTCCAGCTCGAGCGCCTCGAGGTAGTCGATCCGGACCCGCGTCTCCCGGCTCGCGTCGTCCAGGGTCTTGCCCCGACGCTGGCGAGCCGCGCGCAACGCCCGTCCGATCCCGGTCCCGGTGTCCTGCTTCATGAAGTGGTGCTCGAGAGATTATAGGTGGGGGGTCATTCCGATCCGCAGAGCGCACCCACCGCGGCGAGCGCCGCCCTCCGCCCGAGCGTCAGCCCGCGGGGGCGTGGGACTCGGCCCACTCCTCCCAGGTCATCAGGACGTCGCGGGGCTTGGAGCCCTGGGATGGCCCGACGATCCCCCGTTCCTCCAGGAGGTCCATGATCCTGCCCGCCCTGGCGAAGCCGACCTTCAGCTTGCGCTGGAGCATCGACGTCGACCCGAGCTGGGACCGGATCACCAGCTCGGCGGCCTGACGGACCAGGTCGTCGTCGTCCCCGGCACCGACCTCCTCGTCCGCGCTTGGCGGCCGGCCCATGCCCTCGATCCCCTGCACGTACTCCGGCTCCCGCTGTTGCCGGACATGACCGGACACCGACTCGATCTCCTTCTCGGTGACCCAGGCGCCCTGGATACGGTGGGGGCGCGAGGCCGAGGACGGCAGGAACAGCATGTCCCCGTGGCCGAGGAGCTTCTCGGCGCCGCCCACGTCGAGGATCACCCGCGAGTCGGCCGCGCTGGCCGTCATGAACGCGATCCGCGAGGGGATGTTGGCCTTGATCAGCCCGGTGACCACGTCGACGCTGGGCCGCTGGGTGGCCACCACGAGATGGATCCCCACGGCCCGGGCCATCTGGGCGATGCGGCAGATGGCGTCCTCCACGTCGCGGGGGGCCACCATCATCAGGTCGGCCAGCTCGTCGATGACGACCAGGATGTACGGCAGGTGCTCGAAGTCGTCCTCCCGCCCCGGCGGGATCCGGAGCGTACCCTCGGCCACGTGCGAGTTGTAGGTGTCGATGTCCCGCATCCCCACGGTGGCCAGCTGCTCGTACCGAAGCTCCATCTCCCGGACCACCCAGCCGAGCGATTCGGCGGCCCGCTTCGGATGGACGATCACCGGCGAGATCAGGTGCGGGAGGTCGGCGAAGTGGGAGAGCTCCACCCGCTTCGGGTCGACCAGCATGAGCCGGACGTCGTCGGGGGTCGACCGCATCAGCATGGACGTCACGAACGCGTTGATCAGGCTCGACTTCCCCGCGCCGGTGGCGCCGGCGATCAACAGGTGGGGCATCGTGCCGAGCCGCACCAGCACCGAACGCCCGTGCACGTCCTTCCCCAGCGCCACCGCCAGGGGGTGCCGATCGTCCTTGGCCGGCTTCGAGCGCAGCACGTCGCCGAGCACCACGAAGTCACGGGTGTCGTTGGGCACCTCGACGCCGATGGCCGATTTCCCGGGGATCGGGGCGATGATTCGCACGTCGGGGGTGGCCAGCGCGTAGGCGATGTCGTCGCCGAGCGCCAGGACCTTCTTGACCTTGGTCCCCTCGCCCACGTTGACCTCGTACAGCGTCACGGTCGGACCCCGGGTGAACCCCGCCACCCCGGCGTCGACGCCGAAGCTCTCGAGCGTCTGCTCGAGCGTCCTCATGACCTGCCGCTCGTCTCGTCCGCCGCCGGCCGTGGGGGGAGCCTGCCGGAGCAGGTCAAGTGGGGGAAGCGCGTAACCGCCCCTCCCCCGAGGCGTCCGCGACGTCGCCGCCGGCATCTCGGGCTCGAGCTCGTCCTCCTCGTCCTCGTCCTCGTCCTCGGGGAGGGCCGGACCGATCACGGCCGGCTCGGGCTCCGGCCGGGACCGGCCATCCCGGCGCCGGGGCGGCTCCGCGACCGGCCGATCCTCCCGGCCGGCTTCGAAGGGGCGCCGGAGCGCCTCGAGCACCGAGGCCATCGGGGTGGCCGTGAACACCAGGGCGCCCAGCACGACCAGCGCCGCGCACACCACGGCCGCCCCCCACACGGAGATCAGCCGGGACAGCGGCCAGGCCGCGGCCGCGCCGATCAGACCGCCCCCGTCCCGAAGGGGCTCGTACCCGCCCACCGGGCTGGGGTTCCCGGACAGCAGCGACCACAGGCCCAGGCCGCCCAGCAGGAGCATCGACAGACCGACCAGCATCCGCCCCCGATCCTCCTCGGCGGTCCCCCTGACCAGGACCACTCCCCACCACAGGGCCAGGACCGGAAAAGCGTACCCGGACACCCCGAAGGCGCCGCGGACCAGGAACGTGAGCCCTCTTCCCAGCGGCCCGGCGGCGTCCAGCCAGATCCCCAGGGCGGTGAGCACAGCCAGGACGACCAGGCCGATCCCGACGACGTCGGCGATCTGCTCGCCGAGGTGCCCGGCGAGCCGCCGGCCGGCGCCGGCGATCCGGCTGCCGCCCTTCCGCGTCTTCTTCTTCCGGCGCCCCATCACACCTCCATGATGACGGGAACGATGATCGGTTTCCGCTGAATGACCTCGAAGAAGTACTTCCCCAGGGTCCTCCGGATGTGCTGCTTGAGGATGGCCGGGTCGCCGACCACCTCCGCCTCCACCTCCTTCAGCGAGGCCAGCGTCCGGTGTCGGGCCTTCTCGAGGATCTCCTCGGAGGTCTCGTCGTGGACGAACCCGCGGGTGATGATGTCCGGCCCGGCCAGCACCTCGCCGGTATGGGCGTCCGCCGTCACCACCACCACGACCACCCCATCGCCGGCGAGCTTGCGGCGGTCTCGGAGGACCTCGTGCCCGACGTCGCCGATCCCCAGCCCGTCCACCAGGGTCATCCCGGCCTGGATGTGCTCGACCAGGCGCACCGAGTCGCCGATCTCGGCGACGTCGCCATCCTCGCAGACGAGGATCCGCTCCTCCGGGATGCCGACCTCGCGGGCCAGCCTGGCGTGGTTCGCCAGGTGACGCCGCTCGCCGTGGACGGGGATGAACCACCGGGGCCGGACCAGGTTCAGCATCATCTTCAGCTCGTCGCCGGCGGCGTGTCCGGAGACGTGGACGGGGACGATCCCAACGTGGTGCACCTCCGCCCCCGTTCGATAGAGGCCGTCGATCACCCTGTTGATGGCCACCTCGTTGCCCGGGATCACCGAGGCCGACAGGATCACCGTGTCGCCCTCCTCGAGCTTCACGTACTTGTGCTCGCGGGCGGCCATCAACGCCAGCGCGGACAGGGGCTCGCCCTGGCTCCCCGTCGACACCACGCACACGTCCCTCGGATCGAGCTCGGCCAGGCGCTCGATCCCGACCACCTCCTCCTCGGCCACGCGGAGGTGGCCCAGGGCCCCGGCCTGCTCGACCGCGTTGAGCATGCTCCGGCCCAGGAACGCCACCTTCCGTCCGGCAGCCTTGGCCGCGTCGCAGATCTGCTGGATCCGGTGGATGTGGCTGGCGAAGCACGCCGCCACCACGAGGCGCGGGGCCCCCTCCACGATCTCCCGGATGACGGGGCCGACGGTCCGTTCGCTCGGAACGGTGCCGGGTCGCTCGGCGCCGGTGGAGTCGGACAGCAGCAGGTGGACCCCTCGATGCCCCTCATCGCCGATCCCCTGGACGTCGGTGAGCCGGTTGTCGATCGGGGTGGGATCCAGCCGGAAGTCACCGGTGTGCAGCAGCGTGCCGAACGGCGTGTCGACGGCCACCGCGACGCCGTCGGGGATGGAGTGGGTCACCCGATGGAACCGGGCGTGGAAGGAACCGATCGTGGCCTCTCCGCCGGCGGCGATCGGGTGGGTGCGAGCCCGATCGACCACCTCATGCTCCTCCAGCTTCGGTCCGATCAGGGCCAGCGTCAGGTCGGTGGCGTACACGTCCAGCTCCGTCTCCCGAAGGAGGTAGGGCAGCGCGCCCACGTGATCCTCGTGGCCGTGGGTCAGCACCACGCCGTCGATCCGATCGCGTCGCTGGCGGAGGTATTCCCAGTCCGGGAGGACCAGATCGATCCCCGGCATGTCGTCGCCGGGGAAGGAGAGGCCGGTGTCGATGATGAGGATCCGCCCGCCCATCTCGAGCGCAGCCATGTTCCGGCCGACCTCGCCGAGGCCGCCGAGGAAGACAAGCCTGCAGGGGTCAGTCACTCAGGATCACCTCGGCCCAGAGAGGCGCGGGGACCGACCGGGCGCCACTCGGGCGTCCCGCTTTGCCCGGTCGGCCCGCCCCCACGCGCTCGGGATGCTAACACATCCATTCTGGTTCAACAAGACCCACATGTGTCACAGGTTGCACGGGTGGTTCTCGGGGTTCGAGGGGTTCCTGCGCCTTGCTAACCACGTGAGGGCCCCGTGCTTCGGGTGGCTCCCCTGCCTCTCGGGCCGCGTCTCATCCCTCACCCTCGCGGACTATCCTATCCGGGTGAGCAAGATCTACACGGGGGCCGGCGACGACGGCACCACCGGCCTCCTCTACGGCACGAGGATCTCGAAGTCGGACCCGGCGGCCGAGGCCTACGGCGGCGTCGACGAGACCGTGGCCGACATCGGCCTGGCCCGGGCCCTCTCGGACCAGCCCCCCCTTCAGGCGATTCTCCTCGAGGTCCAACGTGCCCTATTCGTGGTGGGGGCCGACCTGGCGACCAACCCGACGGAGCGGACCAAGCTGAAGCCGGGCGTCTCGCTGGTCACCGCGGACATGATCGAGCTGCTCGAGGGCCTCATCGACCGGTACGAGGAGCACCTCCCCGACGAGTTCGTGGTCCCCGGCGGAAACCCCGTGTCGGCCGCGCTGGATGTGGCCCGGGCCACCTGTCGGCGGGCCGAGCGCCGGACGGTCGGGCTGCGCGAAGCCGGCCGCGAGGTCAACCCCGAAGCCGCTCGCTACCTCAATCGGCTGTCCGACCTGCTGTTCACGCTGGCCAGGTGGCAAACGGGAGGTTCCGACGAGCCGAGCCGGCCCCGGTAGCGGCCTGCGCTCGGCTACGATTCGGCTCGACGATCCGAGGAGGTCCTGCGCATGAGCACCGTGCACATCTGGCTCCGGAAGAAAGCCGAGATGTCCGACGAGGAGTTCCGGGACTACTGGCTGCACACCCATGCCCCGATCGCCCGTGACGGCTACGAGCACCTCCGGGGCTACGCGGCCAACCTGGTCACCCGCGTCCCGGAGGGGCAGGAGCGACCGTTCGACGGGCTCGCCGAGCTCACCTGGGAGGATCGGGAGGGCTTCAAGATCGACATGGCCAGCGAGACCGCGGCCGTCAGCACCAAGGACCTCGAGAACTTCACCGACGGGTTCGGGCTCATGTTCGTCGAACGGCACATCGTGAAGTAGTGCGAGCGCTGGAGCTGCGCCGTCACGCCCCGCGCGATCCGGATGCGGACGCGCTCTCCGAGCAGGGCCAGACCATGGCCCTGCACGTCGGCAAGGACCTTCCCGGCGGCTACTCGGTCCTGTTCACCTCACCCGCCCGGCGGGCGGCGGAGACGGCGGCGTGGTTCCTTCGCGGGCTCGGGCAGCAGCTTCCCCAGGAGCACGGCGTCGCCGAGGGGCTCGGCTCCCCGGTGGAAGGCCGGTGGCGGGCCGCGGCCAAGGCCGCCGGCACGGGGAGGGTCGATGCGGTCCGCACGCACGACCCCGAGCTCGTCGACGAGGAGTCGGCCCGACTGGCCGGGGCGGTGAGGGAGCTCCTGGCGGCCGTCCCCGACGGGGGCCGGGGGCTCGGCGTGGGCCACAGCCCACTCATCGAGGCCGCGGTGTACGGGCTCACCGGCACCGTGATCGACCCGCTGGGCGAGTGCGAGGGGGTGCTGGTGGAGGAGGATGGCGGCCGGGTCCGCCTGGCCGCAGAATTCCGGAGGGGGTGAGGAGATGCCACTGCAGGGCTCGGAGCTCAAGTCGTTCCTCGAAGACATCAGGCTGTGTCACTGGGCGACCGTCGGGCCGGACGGCCGTCCCCGGGTTCGTCCGCTCTGGTACCTCTATGCCGAGCGAGCGTTCTGGTTCACCACCCGACTGGAGACGCGGCGGACCGGCGCCGACGTCGCCGCGGGCTCGCCCGTGGCGGTCTCCATCGCCAGCGAGGAGCGGCCGTACCGGGCCGTGATCATCCACGGGACACCTGAGGTCTGGGAGGAGGATCGTGACTCCTGGCTGGAGCGGATCGCCACTCGCTACGGCGAGGCCGAGGGACACCGGTGGGTGGCCGGGGCGCGCCAGGAACCCGATCGGGTCGTCCTCCGACTCGTCCCCGACACCCTGATCACCTGGGACTACGGGCGCGGGGACTACCACCGGATGCAGACGGGGGCCTCCATGGCCGCCAGCCTCCCCTGAGGCTCCGTTCCCGGGGCGCACGCGATATCATCGGTGGCAGGAGGTGAGCGTTCTGCGCCGCTACCTCGTGGTGGCCAACCAGACGCTCGGCGGCGAGCACCTCGCCGAGAAGGTCAGGGCCTGCGTGGCCGCCGGGCCCGCCCGTTTCCACATCCTGGTCCCCGCGACCCAACCCGGCGAGCACGCCGTGTGGACCGAGGGGGAGGCCCAGGCGATCGCACAGCGACGGCTCGGGCAGGCGCTGGAGCGGTTCCGAGGCCTCGGAGCGAACGCCGAGGGCGAGGTCGGGGACGAACGACCCCTCCAGGCGATCGCGGACGCGGTCCGGGAAGGCGGGTTCGACGAGATCATCCTGTCCACGCTCCCCCCCGGCCTGTCCCGGTGGCTCCGGCAGGACCTGCCTCATCGGGTCGAGCGGTCCTTCGACCTCCCGGTGAGCCACGTGGTCGGCGAGGCGGAGGAGTCGCGGTCGTCGGGCTGAGCCCTGCTCAGAGATCGAGCAGCGGTTCCAGCCCAACGGTGAGGCCTGGGCGCCGACCGACCTCCCGGATCGCCAGCAAGACCCCGGGCATGTAGCACGACCGGTCGGGGGCGTCGTGCCGGATCGTCAGCGTTTGCCCCTGTCCCCCGAAGATGACCTCCTGGTGGGCCACCAGGCCGGGAAGCCGGACGCTGTGCACCCGCACGCCCTCCACGTCGCCGCCCCGGAACGCCTCGCCCCCCGTGGGACCGGCCCAGGCCTCCTTCCGGGCCGCGGCGATGCGACGAGCCGTGGCGGCGGCGGTCCCCGACGGAGCGTCGACCTTCTGGTCGTGATGCAGCTCGATCACCTCGGCCGCCGGGAAGAACCGCGCGGCCTCCTCGGCCAGGCGCTGGGCGATCACGGCGCCGATGGAGAAGTTCGGGGCGACCACCACACCGACCTCGGACTCCCCGAGCCAGGTCCGGATCCGCTCGAGATCATCCGGGCCGATCCCCGTGGTCCCGACCACGGCATGGATGCCGTGCTCGATCAGCCACCCCACGTTCTCCATGACGGCATCGGGCCGCGTGAAGTCGACCGCGACCTCGGCGCCCGCGACCTCGAGGGCCTCGGCCGTCTCCGCGATGTGCACGCCTCCCGGCATCTGCTTGCCGGCGCTGGAGGGATCCACGGCGGCCACCGCCTCCAACCGCGAGTCGGCCAGGACGTTCGCCCACACCATGTGCCCCATCCTGCCGTCGGCGCCAAGGACACCGACGCGGATCATGTCGTTGCGAACTCGGCGAACTCGCCGTCGTCGAAGGGACCCACCACCGTCAGCCCCCGCGGTCTGGACAGGACGTCCTCGGCCACTCCTCTGGCGTCGTCGGAGGTCACGGCGTCGATCCGCTCCAGCACCTCGTCGATGCCGATCACCTCGCCGTGAGCGATCTCCGACTTGGCCGCGCGGCTCATACGCGCGCTGGTCTCCTCCAGCGACAGCACCATCGACCCCTTCATGTGGCTCTTGGCCCGGTCGAGCTCCTGATCGGTGACTCCCTTCTCAGCCACGCTCTCGAGCTCCCCGTCGATCAGCCCCAGCACCTCGCGGGCCCTCGAGGGAGCGGTCCCGGCGTAGATCACGAACGCGCCCGTCTGGGCGAACATCGAGTGGTAAGAGAACACCGAGTACACTAGCCCTCGCTTCTCCCGGATCTCCTGGAACAGCCGCGAGGACATCCCACCGCCGATGGCGTCGTTCACCACACCCATGGCGAACCGCCGAGGATCGTTCCTGGCCAGGCCGGCGGTCCCCAGGCAGATGTGGGCCTGCTCCGTCTGCCGGCGCCGGATGTGCGCGCCGCCGGTGGGGGGCGGCGGCTTCCCCTGGGCCGGGACGACCGTGCCTCTGGCGTCGCCCGGATCGGTGGTGTCCAAGAACGACGACACCATCTCCTCGAGATGCTCGTGCTCGAGGTTCCCGGCCGCGGCCACGACGAAGTTCCCCGGGACGTAGTGCCGGCGCCAGAACCGCCGCACCTGATCCCGGGACATCTCCGAGATCGTCTCGACGGTACCCAGGACCGACCGGCCGATGGGGTGCCCCGGCCACAGGTTCTCCATGAACACGTCGTGCACGAGCTCGTCCGGCGCGTCCTCGTGCATGTTGATCTCCTCGAGGATGACCGTCCGCTCGGCGTCGAGGTCGGCCGCCCTGATCAGCGAGTGCTGGGTCATGTCGCACAGGTGCTCCACGGCCATCGGCAGGTCCTTGTCGAGCACCCTCGCGTAAAACCCCGTGTGCTCCTTGGCCGTGAACGCGTTGAGGTCGCCGCCGACGACATCGAAGGCCTCGGCGATCTCCCGTGCCGTCCGGCTCTTCGTGCCCTTGAACAGCAGATGCTCCAGGAAGTGGGAAGCGCCGGCGATCCTGGGGTGCTCGTCGCGAGACCCCGCGGTGACCCAGATCCCAAGCGAGACCGAGCGGACCCACGGCATGCGCTCCGTCACCAAGCGCATGCCCGTGTCGTGCTCGCTGCGACGGATGGTGCCCCGGTCGCGCGCCGTCAGCTCACCCCTCCCGCCGGCGCGGCGGCCCGCCCCGCCCCCCGCGGCCCCGGTCCCGGTCGCGGTCCCCACGGCCCCGGTCGCGGTCCCCACGGCCCCGGTCGCGGCGCCCTCGTTCGGCGGGTTCCTCCTCCTGGGCCCGGGCCAGGAGCTGCTTGACGTCCTCCTCGCCCATGTCCTCCCAGATCGGGTCGATGGCGATCCGCCGGCCGCCGTCCTCGACCCTCGTCACGATGACCTCGAGCTCGTCACCCGTGTTCAGCACGTCCTCGACGGAGTTGACGCGCTTGCCGCGGCCGAGCTTCGAGATGTGCATGAGCCCGTCCTGTCCGGGCAGGATGTTCACGAAGGCCCCGAACGTCGTGGTCTTCACGACCCTGCCCTTGAACCGCTCCCCAACCTCGGGGATCCGCGGGTTGAGGATCTCGTCGATCATCTGGATGGCCCGCTCGGCGCCCTCGCCCTCACGCGAGCCGATGAACACCGTGCCGTCGTCCTGGATGTCGATGTCGGCGCCCGTGGCCGCGATGATCTCGTTGATCCGCTTGCCCTTGGGGCCGATGACCTCGCCGATCTTGTCCACGGGGATCTGCTTGGTGATCACCCGAGGGGCCTTGGACGACAGGTCCTGCCGCGGCTCGGGGATCACGTCGTGCATCCGCTCCAGGATGAACAGCCGGGCCTCCCGGGCCTGCTTCAGGGCTCCGGCCAGGACTTCCGCCGGCAGGCCGGTGACCTTGGTGTCGAGCTGGAGGGCGGTGACGAAGTCCCGGGTGCCGGCGACCTTGAAGTCCATGTCGCCGAGCGCGTCCTCCGCGCCGAGGATGTCCGTGAGCGTCACGAACTCCCCGCCCTCCGCGATGAGGCCCATGGCGATCCCCGCAACCGGGGCCTGGATCGGCACCCCGGCATCCATCAGGGAGAGCGTCGACGCGCAGACGCTGGCCATCGACGTCGAGCCGTTCGACTGGAGGACGTCGGAGACCAGCCGCACCGTGTAGGGGAACTCCTGCTCGTCGGGGATCACCGGGACCAGCGCCCGCTCCGCCAGGGCGCCGTGCCCGATCTCCCGTCGCTTCGGCCCGCGCATGAACCCCGTCTCCCCCGTGGAGAACGGCGGGAAGTTGTAGTGATGGATGTACCGCTTGCTCTCCTCGGGGTCGATCGTGTCGATGGTCTGGGTCATGCGGAGCATCCCCAGCGTGATGACGTTCAGGACCTGGGTCTCCCCTCGCTGGAACAAGCCGGAGCCGTGCGCCCGGGGGACCAGCCCGACCTCGCAGGAGATCGGCCGGAGCTCGTCGGCCTTCCGGCCGTCGATCCGGATACCCTCCTCGACGACCCGGCGCCGCATCACGTCCTTCTGGAGGTCCTTGAAATACCGGCTCACCTGCTGGACCCGGGCCGCGTACACGTCCTCCTCCCAGACGTCGGCGAGGTGGGTGCCGAGCTCGGACTTGAGCGCGTCCAGCGCGGCGCTCCGCTCGGTCTTGTCGGCAACCTTCAGGGCGTCGGTGACCCGACCCCGGGCGAACTGATCGACGGCGGCCACGACCTCGTCCTCGTAGTCCGCCTCCATGGGGAACTGGCCCTCCGCGGCCCCGACCTTCTCGGCGAATTCCCGCTGGAAGTCCACGATCTCGCCGATGTTCCGCTTGGCCTCCTCCAGGCCCTCGGCCACGATCTCCTCCGTGGGAGCGGGGTCACCCTCGGCGATGTGCCTCAGCGCCTCGTCGGGCGCTTCGGCCTCGACCATCAGTATGTCCACGCCGCCCTGGTCGTTCTTCCTTCCGGCCACGATCATGTCGAACGTGGCCAGGTCGAGGTCCTGGTAGGTCGGATTGGCCTTCCACCGGCCGTTCAGCAGCCCCAGCCGCACCGCGGCCACTGGCCCATCGAACGGCAGCCCCGCCAGTGTGGCGGCCAGTCCCGCCCCGTTGATGCCCGGGACGTCGTACGGGTTGGCCTGGTCGGCCGACAGGACCGTGCACACCACGTGGACCTCCTGCCGGAAGCCAGTGCGGAACGTGGGGCGGAGCGGCCGGTCGATCAGCCGCGCCGTCAGGATGGCCGTCTCCGATGGACGGCCCTCGCGACGGAAGAAGCCGCCGGGGATCTTCCCGGCGGCATACATCCGCTCCTCCACGTCGACCGTCAGCGGGAAGAAGTCGATCCCCTCCCGAGCCGGGCCGCTGGTGCAGGTCACCAGGACCTGCGTCTCGCCGATCGTGACCACGACCGAGCCTCCGGCCAGCATGGCCAGCTTGCCGGTCTCGAAGCTGATGTCCGCGCCACCGATCGGGCGCGAGTCTCGGACGGATTCCATGACGATGCTCCTCTCTCGCCGTGCGGCTGGTCCGAGGAGCGAGGGGCGGGCCAGTTGTCAGTGGTGGGCCTCGGGCCGTCTTCGGGTCCGGGGTCCGCCACTGATAACTGACCGCGCGATCGCCCGCTCCTTGTTGATCAATTCGTCGTGGTCCGGGTGATCCCCTCCTTCGCCTAGCGCCTGAGGCCCAGGCGCCCGATCAGCGCCCGATACCGCTCCACGTCGCTCCGGCGCAGGTACTCGAGGAGGCGACGCCGCTTTCCCACCATCTGGAGGAGGCCTCGGCGGGAGTGGTGATCCTTCGTGTGGGACTTGAGGTGCTCGGTCAGCTCGTCGATGCGCTTCGACAGGATGGCGACCTGGACCTCGGGCGACCCGGTGTCCTGGTCGGTCCTTCGATGCTCCTCGATGAGGCTGGTTTTGGCGTCGTGCTTCAGCGTCATCGCAGGTCAGGGTATCACAGGGCGCTCACCAGCCACGAGGTGCCGGGTCCGCGCGACGTCCCGCTCGATCTGGCGGGACAGCTCGGCCGGCCCGTCGAACCGGACCTCCTCCCGGAGCCGGGCCCAGAACTCCACGGTGAGCACCGCACCGGTCAGATCTCCCTCGAATCCCAGGAGGTGGGCCTCGAGGTGCAGCGGCTCCCGGCCGAAGGTGGGGTTGACCCCCACGTTGATCGCAGCGGGCCAGCTGCCGTCGCCGGCCATCGCCCGGCCCGCGTAGACGCCTCGGCCCGGCAGGAGGATGCCCTCCGGGGTGCGCAGGTTGGCGGTGGGGAACCCCAGCCCTCGCCCGCGGCCGGCGCCGGGCACCACGGTCCCGTCCACCGCGTGGCGGCGGCCCAGCGCCCGCTCGGGCCACTCGAGCTCCCCCTCGCCGAGCGCCTCCCGGATCGAGCTCGACGATACGGGACGCCCTTCGAGCTTGAAGGTGGCCACGGCCTCGGCCGTGAACCCATGGATCGGTCCGAGGTCGGCCAGGGTCCCCATGTTCCCGGCCGCCCGGTGGCCGAACGTGAAGTTGGCGCCCACCACCACATGCCGAGCCGAGAGCCCCCGATCGAGCACCCGTTCCACGAACGCCGGCGCCGGCCACCGGCTGACCTCTTCGGTGAACTCCAGGACGAACAGGGTCTCGATCCCCAGGGCCTCGATGAGCTCGGCCTTGCGGCGGAGCGCGGTCAGCAGGAGAGGCTTCTTGCCGGGCGACAGCGTCTCGAGGGGATGACGGTCGAAGGTCACCGCCACGGGCCGGAGCTCCCGCTCGGCGGCGACCCGAACGGCCCGTCCGATCACTGCCTGGTGACCGCGGTGCACACCGTCGAAGAAGCCGATGGTGACCGAGGACTCGGCTCCGAGCGGGAGCGACCGGCTGCCCTGCACGACGTCCATCGGGGCCAGCGTACCGGAAGCCCCACGCGGGTCAGCCCGGAAGGACCACCTCGGGGCAGGCCCGGGTCCCGCAGTCCCGATACACGCCGACGAGACGACCTTCCGGGCCGTAGGCGGCGTGGAAGCCGGGACCGTCCGGGGGGCCGAGCGGCCGGCCGTGCCGGGCAGCCTCGGCCTCGTCCTCGGTGAGCTCCATCCGCGGCAGGTGGTCGACGGCCCGCTCGAGGGGCAAGAGGGCGTGAGGCGTCTCCGGCGGCGCGGCGTCGGCGAAGAGGAACGGGCCGATCCGGGTGCGGACGAGCCGCCTCAGGTGGGCGCCCGGACCGAGACGCTCCCCGAGGTCGGCCACCAGCGACCGGACGTAGGTCCCGCCGGAGCACACCACCCGGAACTCGAGATCGCGCCCGTCGAAGCCCCGAAGCTCGAACACGTCGACCCGGACCCGCCGGGGCTCCGCCTGCACCGACTCACCGGACCGAGCGGCCCGGTGGAGGCGGCGGCCGCCGACCTTCACCGCCGAATACACCGGCGGCCGCTGGAGGATCTCGCCGGTGAGGGCCCGCATCGCCGCACGGACCTGCTCGCCCGACACTTCCACGGGTCCGGTTCGGAGCACCTCCCCTTCGGCGTCCAGGGTGTCGGTGGTCTCGCCGAGCCGGCCGGTCCCCTCGTACTCCTTGTCCATGTCGCCGAGGAACCGGAGCAGCCGCGTGGCCCGGCCCACGCCCATCACCAGGAGGCCGGTGGCCATCGGATCGAGCGTTCCGGCGTGGCCCACCTTCCGGATGCCGAGGGACCGCCGCACGGCGTCAACGGCGTCGTGCGAGGTGATGCCCTTCGGCTTGTCGACCAGCAGCAGTCCGTCGGTCATCGACCGTGAGGCTACCCGGTGTCAGGAACCCTTCGGCTCCTTCTCCGCGTCGTCGGTCGTCGACAGCGCCTCGATGAGCCGGTCCACGGTCTCCTGGAGCGTTGCCTTCGAGGTATAGCCGGCGGCGAGGCGATGTCCGCCGCCGCCGAACCGCTCGGCCACGGCCGACACGTCGGTGTCTCCGCGTGAGCGCAGCGATACCTTGAATCCCCCGGCCACCTGCTCCTTCAGGACGGCGGCCACGTCCGCCTCGCGAGCGGTCCGCACCAGGTCGATCAGATCGTCGGTCTCGTGGATGGGCACGCCCGCCTCATCGAGGTCGGCCCGGACCAGGGAGGCCCACACCAGACCGGCCTCCGGAACCAGCGTGACCCTGTCCAGCAGCCGTCCCAGGAGGCGGAGGTACGGGACGCTCCCGTCCGCGTACAGCGCCTGGGCCAGCCGGGCATGGTCGAAGGCCTGCTCACGGAGTCGGGCCGCGATGCGCAGCACCTCGGGCGAGGCGTTCTCGAACTGGAACCGCCCCGTGTCGGTGACGATCCCGGCGTACAGGCAGGCCGCGACCTCGGGGGTCAGATCGCCCCCCATCCGCTCGATGAGCCGGAACACGAGCTCGGCGGTGGCCGAGGCGTTCGGATCGATCAGGTTCACGGTGCCGAATCCCGGGTTCGTTCGGTGGTGATCGATGCAGACGACCACGCCGGCTCGTTCCACCAGATGCGCCAGCCCGTCGAGCCGGTCGACGTCCGCCGCGTCCAGCGTCACCAGGACCGCCGGCTTCTTCGGCAGCCGTCCCGGCGCCACCAGGTGCTCCCGCCCCGGCAGCGCATCGACCCATCGCGGGAGCTCACCGGGCGGATTGGGCGATGCGGCCGCGACCCGGACGCCTCGATGGGCCAGGAATCCGGCCAGCCCCAGCATCGAGCCCATCGCATCCGGGTCGGGATTCACGTGACAGACCAGGGCCACCTCGTCCGCGCCCTGGAGGGTGGCCGCCGCCCGTTCGTACGGGTCAGCCGGGACCATCGCTCTCCCCGTGGATCTTCCGGAGGAGCTCGTCGACCCGCTCCACGTGCTCGATGGACTCATCCTCCTCGAACACGATCTCCGGGAGGAACTTCAGCCGCACCTCGTGGCCCAGCACCGCCCGAAGATGGCCTCGGGCCGAGCGAAGCCCGGCCCGGGTGGCCTTCCGCTGGGACTCGTCGCCCATCACCGTGTAGTACACAGTGGCCCGGCGGAGGTCGGGCGTCACGTTGACGCCGGTGACGGTCACGAACCCCACCCGGGGATCCTTGAGCCGGGGGATCTCCTCCGCCAGGACCTCACGGAACTCCTCGGATACCCGATCGGGACGCTTCCCCACCGGCACGTCAGTCGTCCTGACCGTGCAGGGTCATGGTGTGGTCGATGATCTCGACGGTCGGGTTGCGCGATACGTACAGTTCCACCTCGTGCATCACCTTTCGAAGCTGGAAGGCCTGGGCCGAGACGGCCGAGACGGCCAGCCGGGCTCGCTGCCACTGATCCTGATGGTCCACCTCGGCCACGGCCACATTGAAGCGCTGGCGGAGCCCCTGGGTCAGGCTCTTCACCACGTGACGCTTCTCCTTCAGCGACGAAGCGCCGGGGATGCGGATGTCCAATGCCGACAGCGCCACCAGCATGCCGGGCCTCCGTTACAGGCTGCGCGGGATCTCGCGGATCTCGTAGGCCTCCAGGACGTCGCCCTCCTTCACGTCCTGGAAGTTCTCCAATCCGATGCCGCACTCGAAGCCTTCCTGGACCTCACGGACGTCGTCCTTGAACCGCCGGAGCGAGGCCACCCGCCCGTCGTACACCACGGTGCCGTCCCGCACCAGCCGGATCCGGTCCCCCCTGGTGATCGTGCCCTGGGTGACGTAGCAGCCCGCCACCACGCCCAGGCGAGGAACCCGGAACGTGGCCCGGACCTCGGCCCGACCCAGCTCGACCTCCTGCTCCTCCGGTGCCAGGAGGCCGGAGAGCGCCTGCCTCACCTCGTCCACCGCCTGGTAGATCACCCGGTGCAGGCGGATGTCCACGCCCTCGCGCTCCGCGAGCTCTCGAGCGCCGGGGTCGGGCCGTACGTTGAACCCGATCACGACGGCCTCCGAGGCCAGGGCCAGGTTGACGTCGTCGGCCGTCACCGCGCCGACGCCCTGCCGAAGCATCCGCACGGCCACCTCGTCGGTGGAGAGCTTCTCCAGCGCTTCGGCCAGCGCCTCGGCGGACCCCTGGGCGTCCGCCTTCAGGATGATCCGCAGCTCGGCGACCTGGTCCTCCCGGACCGAGGCCATGACGTCCTCCAGCCGCACGGCGGGACGAGCCGCCACCAGCTCGGCGGCCCGGATCCGGGCCTCGCGCTCCTGGGCGATGTGACGGGCCTCCTTCTCGTCCTCGACCACCCGGAACTCGTCCCCCGCCTCGGGAACCTTCGACCATCCGAGCACCTGGACCGGACGACCGGGAGGAGCCTCCTCGACCGGGAGGCCGTGCTCGTCGAGCATGGCCCGGACCCGGCCGAACGCGGCGCCGCACACGATGGCGTCGCCCACACGCAGCGTCCCTCGCTGGACCAGGACCGTGGCCACCGGGCCCCGGCCCTTGTCGAGGTGGGCCTCGATCGCCACGCCCCTGCCGGCCCGCTCGGGATCGGCCTTGAGCTCCTGGAGCTCGGCGACCACCAGGATCGTCTCCAGGAGCTTGTCCAGGTTCTCCCCCGTCTTGGCCGAGACGTCGACGAACTCGAAGTCCCCGCCCCACTCCGAGGTCTGGATCCCCTGCTCGGCGAGCTGCTGGCGAACCCGCACGGGGTCCGCCTCCGGCTTGTCGACCTTGTTCACAGCCACCACCATCGGTACCCCCGCCGCCCGGGCGTGGTCGATGGCCTCGACGGTCTGCGGCATCACTCCGTCGTCGGCGGCCACTACCAGCACGGCGATATCCGTCACCTTGGCTCCTCGGGCCCGCATGGCCGTGAACGCCTCGTGACCCGGCGTGTCGATGAACGTCACCAGGTTGCCGTTCTGATGGACCTGATAGGCGCCGATGGCCTGGGTGATCCCACCGGCCTCGCCGGAAACCACGTCGCTCTGGCGGATCGCGTCGAGGAGGAGCGTCTTGCCGTGATCGACGTGTCCCATGACCGTCACCACCGGCGGTCGGGGCCGGAGCCGCGCGGGGTCGACGTCCTCCTCCTCGGCCTCCTCCTCGGCCTCGTCGGGCGCCACGATCTCGGGTTCGAAACCGTAGGCCCGGACCAGGAGCTCGACGGCCTCGTCGGAGAGGGACTGGGTGATCGTGACCATCTCGCCGAGCTCGAGTATCTTCTTGATCAGGTCGGTGGCCGGCGCCCCCAGCCGTTCGGCCAGCTCCTTCAGGATGATCCCCCTGGGGACGCGGAGCGTGGCCCGCTCCGGCTCCGCTGGCGCCTCGGCGGCCGGTGCCTGTTCGGGTGCCTCGACGGCGGAGGTGGCCTCGCCGTCTTCGGCGGCCTCGGCGGGCTCCGCCGCGCGAGCGGGCTCCTCCTTCGGCTTCCGGCGGCGCCGGGTGGGGAGGGGCTCCTCGGTGACGACCTTGGGCCGGCCGGCCTGGACCGCCTTTCCTCCGGAGGCGCGGAGGCGGGGCACGGCCTCGTCGGGCACGCTGGACGAGGCGGTCAGACCCTCGTACCCCATCTGGGCCAGGGTTTCCACCAGCTCCTTGCTCTTGGTGCCGAGCTCCTTGGCGAGCTCGTGGATCCTCATCGCCGCTCGATCTCCCGTTCGATCTCCGTCCGTAGCGTATCCAAATCCCGGGGGCCCACGCTCACCTGCAACGCCCTCCCCAGCCCCCCGGAGGCCTGGCGGATGCAGGCCGGGCGCCGGCACACGTAGGCCCCCCGTCCGGGAGCCGACCCGCTCCGGTCCCGGACGACCATCCCCTCGCCGGTCCGAACGATCCGGATGAGCTCGTTCTTGGGCCGCCGCGTCCGGCAGGTCACGCAGGACCGTTCCGGCCGGCTCAGGCCCCGGACCCCTCCCCGGGCACGGCCGCCTGCGCCTGCTTCTGATGGGCGGGGATGCCGCAGAACTCGGAGCCCGGTTTGGCCGCGTTCGAACACCGCTCCCCGCTCCCCAGAACGGCCTTGCACCGCCCCGCCTCAGCCACCACGGTGGAGACGGTCTCACCGGAGGGAGCCCCTTTGGCGACCGAAGGTGAGGCCGACGCCGCATCAGGCGGAGCAGGCGCCGATTCGGCACGGGCTGGGGCGGGGCGGGGAGCGGACCGCTCCTCCGCGACCTGGGTCTCGCTCTTGATGTCGATCCGCCAGCCCGTCAACCGGGCGGCCAGGCGGGCGTTCTGCCCCTCCTTGCCGATCGCCAGCGAGAGCTGATAGTCGGGCACGATCACCAGGGCCGTCTGGGTATCCGGATCGATCCGGACCTCCTTCACCGAGGCCGGGGCCAGGGCCTTCGCCACGAACCGCGGGGGATCGTCCGACCACTCCACCACGTCGATCTTCTCCCCCCGCAGCTCGTTCACGACCATCCGGACGCGCGAGCCCTTGGCCCCCACGCACGCGCCCACCGGGTCGACCCCGGGCTCGTTGGAGACCACGGCGATCTTGGACCGGTGCCCCGGCTCGCGGGCCACGGCCTTGATCTCCACCATGCCCTCGGCGATCTCGGGTACCTCCATCTCGAAGAGCTTCTTCAGCAGCTCCGGATGGGTTCGGGACACCACGATCTGGGGGCCCTTGCTGGTCCGGCGCACCTCGACGATGTAGGCCTTGAGCCGCTCCCCGTGCCGGTACGACTCCGAGGGCGTCTTCTCCTGGAAGGGAAGCAGCGCCTCCACCTTCCCCAGGTCGAGGATGGCGTAGCGGTGCGAATCCTGCTGGACGATGCCCGTCACCACGTCGCCCTCCCGCCCGGCGAACTCCTCGTAGGTGATCTCCCGCTCGGCGTCACGCAGCTTCTGGAGGATGACCTGCTTGGCGGTCTGGGCGGCGATGCGGCCGGTGAAGTCGGCCGTCAGCTCGACCTCCTGCTCGGAGGTGACGTTCCTCTCCTCGTCGAGCCGTTGCAGGAAGGCCCGCATGTCGCCGCTCTCGGGGTCCAGGGTGACCCGGACCTCCTCCTGCTCGGCCTCCTCCTCCGGGAGGTGCATGGCCGACTTGTACGCCGAGGCCAGGGCCTCCTCGAGGCCCCGAAGGATCGTCTCGAACGAGATCCCCTTCTCGCGTTCCAGTTCTCGCAGCGCCTGCACCAGCTCCGCGCTCACCGCTTTCTCCTCTTCAGCTCCTGCTCCCAATCCACCACGGTCCGAGCCGAGGCGATCTCGCCGAAGGCGATGGTCCGCTCACCGGCATCGGTGGCGATCGTCACCGCCTCTGCCCCGGCAGCGACCAGCGTCCCGGTGTGGACCCGCGCCCCGGCCACCGGCTCGGTCGTCCGCACCTTGACCTTCCGGCCGACCTGCCGGCCGTAGTCGGCCGGCCCCCGGAGGGCTCGTTCGACCCCCGGCGAGCTCACCTCGAGGGCGTATGGGCCCGGGTCGAACCCCTCCACGTCCAGCCGACGCGACACCCGCTCGCTGACCTCGGCGATGGCGTCGAGATCGACTCCTTCCTCTCGGTCGACGATCACCCTGAGCACGCGGCGGTTTCCCTCGTGGGCGAGGTCAAGATCCACGAGCTCGAGACCGGCGGCCTCGACCACCGGCGACACCAGCGCCTCCAGGTCCATCGCCCCCAAAAAAAAGGTGGGCCCCCGCCCACTCGGGTGAAGCTTCGTCTCCAGGAACAGTATACCGCTGCCGACGGGGACGTTCGGGGGGCCAGCCCTAGAGGGCCCGCCGTTGGCCGCCGGGTTCGCCCCAGTGGTCCCGGCGATTCATCCGCTGGGCCATGCGAGGGTCCCCCCAGCCGTGGTGGAACGGGATCCCGAGGTCCCGGCAGGCCTCCTCCGCAACCTCCGACGAGGGCACGACCATCCGCGTCCAGTTCCCCTCGACGTCGATCAGGACGCAGTCCACGGTGTTCAGCCCGCACCGCTGGATCACGGCTTCGACATCCCTTCCGAGCATGGCGAAGCGGTGCACGTCCGAGGGGATCGTCACGGCCATGGTGCGACGCTAGCACGCTATCCTGCTCGGCATGGCGCTGCCGAGGCAGGCCGAGGACTTCCCCGGCTGGTACCAGGAGGTGGTCAAACAGGCCGAGCTGGCCGAGCCGTCCCTGGCCCGAGGGACCATGGTCATCCGTCCCTACGGCTACGCGATCTGGGAGGCGATCCAGCGGGCCGTGGACGACCGGATCAAGGCCACTGGGCATCAGAACCTGTACTTCCCGCTGTTCTTTCCGTACCGGTTGCTGGAGAAGGAGGCCGAGCACATCGAGGGGTTCGCCCCCGAGGTCGCGGTGGTGACCCACGCGGGTGGCGACGAGCTCGGAGAGCCCCTGGTGGTCCGGCCGACCTCGGAGACGATCATCTGGGAGACCTACGCGAAGTGGGTCCAGTCCTACCGCGACCTGCCGCTCCTTTACAACCAGTGGGCGAACGTGGTGCGCTGGGAGATGCGACCCCGGCTGTTCCTCCGGACCACGGAGTTCCTGTGGCAGGAGGGCCACACCGCCCACGAGACCTCCGCCGAGGCCGTCGACGAGTCGCTGAAGATCCTGCGTGAGGTCTACTTGGACGCGCACGAACAGGTCATGGCCATCCCGGTGCACGCCGGCAGGAAGTCGCCGTCGGAGCGGTTCCCGGGCGCGGTCGAGACGTACACGCTCGAGGCGCTGATGCGTGACCGCAAGGCCCTCCAGGGATGCACCTCCCACTACCTGGGCCAGAACTTCGCCCGAGCGTACGGCGTCTCCTTCCTGAACCGGAGCGGCGAGCAGGAGCTGGCGTACGCCACGTCGTGGGGGATGAGCACCCGCGCGGTCGGCGGAGTGATCATGGCGCACGGCGACGACAAGGGGCTC
>JBOGWD010000258.1:0-8006 GCA_050693275.1 Actinomycetota bacterium
CTCTACCCGGGCTGGTCGGGATCGTGTCGGTGGCGGGCGCTAGCCTGAGATCCTCCTCCCTCGATGTGTCTAGCCCTCTAGACAGATTGGCTCAGGTGTGGGAGGATGACCGGGAGACGGCTCCTTCCGGGAGCTCGAGAGGCGAGGCTGCGTGCGGGTCCGGCAGCGCGGCTCGCACGTGCGAGTTCGGTGTGGGCGGTGTCAGACGACGGTCCCCGTCCATCGGGGCATGATCTGCCTCCCGGTCTGCTCCGAGCGGTCGAGCGGGACCTTGAGCCGTGCCTCGGAGCGAGGTGGTTGAGCAAGTGACCTACACGGTGAAGATCGAGCGAGACGAGAGGGGGGCGTGGGTGGCCCGGGTCCCCGAGGTCCCGGGCTGCCACACCTACGGGCGAAGCCTGCGGCAGGCGAAGCGTCGGATCCGGGAGGCCCTGGCGCTCTGGGCCGACGACGCCGACCAAGCCGAGCTGTCGTTCGACGTGCGGCTGCCGCGCGAAGCGGCACGCTCCGTGGCGAGGGCCCGGTCGGTGAGAGAGGCGGCTGATCGAGCCCAGCGGGAGGCGCTGGATGTCACACGTCGGACGGCGGCCGAGCTGACGAGGTCATCGCGCCTCTCGATCCGGGACGCGGCCGAGCTCCTCGGAGTCTCACACCAGCGGATCCAGCAGCTGCTGGCGCCTGTAAGCCGAACGCGAAGCAAAGCACGGAAGTGACCGGATGGACGCTCAAGCCATCCCTCAGCCGGAAGACACGAAGGTACCGCCCCCTGTGCCAGGCGGCACGATGCACCTCGAGAGCCTGGGGTGGTGGATCGACAACCTGCTGGGAGACGAGCGGCTCCATCGCGCAGCCCAAGAGAACCTTGCTCCCCGTTACCTCTTGGAAGACGAGGTTCCAGATGACCCCCGTCCCTCGGACCCCCCTCCTCCGGTCCCTGATGGGACAGGGACCTCGACACGAGGTGGCCGAACCGGAGACCGCGCTGCGCCACCCTGAACAGGGGTAGCCTGAGAATCATGACCAGGCGGTCCGACCCACCCGACGAAGGCCACCTCCCGACGCGCGGGAGCCACCCCCCTTCTCACCCGATCCCGACCTGATCGCCGAGCGGGAGAAGGGCTGGGAGCCCCGCCACCGATCCGCCTTCCGGTGGATCACGAGAGCGATGCGGCCCCGGATCGACGCCGGGGACCGTGAGGCCATCCGCCGAGCGCTCGAGGACGGATAGCTCCCTTCCTGGCCCCGCGGGACCATGTCACTGGTCGGGGTTAGAGTCGCCGGCGACATGAAGCGCGGCCCGCTGCTCGCCGCTCCGCCCGCCGAAGCCGTCATTCGGGTCGTGCGGGAGATCGCCGAGTCGCTCCGGGCCGGGCTCGAGCTCGCCTGGCTGCTGGTGGTGTGGATCGCGCTCCATGTCGCCCTCGGAGCGTTAGCCCTCGGCAAGGTCGTCCTCCTGGTGGTCCGCTCGAGGTCCCCCAGGACATGACTGACCCCGACGGACGTATGATCGGGACGGCACGAGCGGCGATAGAGGAGATAGCGATGCTCGACCCGGCCACGGTGGACCTCCAGGAACTGGCCACGGCGCTGGAGGATCACTCCGACGACATCTCCTGGTGGTTCCATCCGATGACCGGCCAGACCGTCGCCTACCACTCGGAGGAGCTCTCCGAGGACGCGGAGGAAGAGCACCCGGAGGTTCGGGGCCTGATCCCGGTACATCCCATCCCGTCCCGCGAGGGGTACGCCGACATGGAGGACTTCATCGGGCGTGTCGGCGACCCTCACGCCCGCGACCTCCTCGATCGAGCGATCCGGGGCCGGGGAGCGTTCCGCAGGTTCAAGGACACCCTGCTGGACTTCCCGGAGCTCCGCGAGGCCTGGTTCGCGTTCCACGACGCTCGCATGGCCCGCCGGGCCGTGGAGTGGCTGGTCCAGGAGGGACTGCTGGGGCCGGAGGAGGCGGACCGGGCCGCGGCCGAGCATCCGGATCCCGACCTCCCGGGCGGGCGAGGCCCCGTGGACCCTCTGGAAGTGGCCACACAGGCCGCCCAGGAGCTCCGGAGCATCTACGGGGATCGGCTGCGCCAGGTGATCCTGTTCGGCTCCTGGGCCAGGGGCGACGCCCATCCCGAATCCGACATCGACCTCCTGGTCGTGCTCGACCGCGTCGACTCGCCCTGGGAGGAACTTCGCCGGATGGACGAGGCGTTGTGGAAGGTCTCGTTCCAGCACGACGTGGTGATCTCCGAGGTTCCGGTCTCCGAGGAGGACGTCCGACGGGGGTCGCGGCCCATGCTCCGACGGGCCGTCGCGGAAGGCCGATCCGTGGCGTGACGGACGAGCCTCTCCGGTCGAGCCATGAGGAGCTCGCCGCCGCTCGCCACCTGGCCGAGGGCGGGTTCCCGGCCCAGGCTGTGTCCCGCGCCTACTACGCGGCGTTCCGTGCGGCCGAGGCAGCCCTGGGGGCGGTCGGCGAGACCCGCTCCAGGCACGCCGGCGTGATCTCGGCGTTCGTCCGACACGTGGTGAAGGCAGGAGGCCTCGACGAGGACGCCGGTAGGATCCTCCGCTCCCTCTTCGAGCGAAGGAACCTGGCGGACTACGTGCCGATCGAGGTGCCTCCGGCGGAGGCCGCGTCGGCGATCCAGGACGCGGAGCGGTTCGTCACAGCCGTGGCCGCCTGGTTGGACGGGCCTCGCAGGGTCGACGGGTGATGGCGCGCCCGTCCGGGAAGCGACGCGACCGGAGGAGCCGTCGCCGCCGAACGCACCTCGGGGTGGCGCACCGAGGAGGGAGCGAGCCCCGCGTCCCGTCTCCGCAGGAGATCGGGACGAGGCTGCTGCGTTCAGAGGACCCACTGGAGGTCGAGCTGATCGGCAGCATGCTCGTCGCCAGCCTCTCTACGACGGCACCGGTCGACCAAGCCCTGATCGAGGACTTCGTCTCCCTACTCAGCCGGCAGCGAAGCCGGGAGTCCCTGGCGGTCCTCCTGGCCGTGGCCGCGGTGGCCGACCCCCCTCTGGACGAGCTCGCCCGAAGCGCCGCGGCCGATCTGGAGCCTGCCGTCGGGAAGCCGGCCTGGGCGGACCTCCTCGGCCGGGGCGAGCTCCGGGAGGCGTGGAGGGCCGCCGATGCGTTCGGCGACCAGGATGCCATCCTCCTCGCCCTCGAGTACCCCGGTCGCGACCCGGCCCTGGCCACCGTGGTGGTGGACCGGACGCTCGGCCGCCTCATCAAGGACGCCTCCGTCGTCCCGGAGGTGGGGGCGGTCGTGGAGCGGTGGCGGGAGCAGGCCGACATCACGGTCGAGTCGATCCCCGTCGGTGAAGCCGCCGGAGAGATCCTCCGCGCCCTGCGAAACACCGACATCACCGTCGATCCTCCGATCACCGAGGACTACGCGCTGAACCGTGCGTTCCTGGCGGCGCTGGTGCGAGGGGTGCCCGACGTGGAGCCGCCTCCTGAGCCCGAGCCGCCGCCGGCCGGCGTGCTGGACCGCCTGGTGGATGAGTTCCTCGCCTCGGAGGAAGCGACCGGACTGCCGCCCGTAGCAAACCAGGCGGTCCACACGCTCATCACCTACCAGGGGGAGTGGCAGGCCGACGATCCCCTGCGCTGGAGCCCGACCGTCGTGGAGATGTGTCTCCTCGACTGGCTGCCGCGGAATACGATCCTCGAGGACGAGGTGCCGCGGGCGATCCCGGACACCCTGCGCGCCCTGGTGCGGTTCGCCGGTGCCCGCCGGTCGCTGCCGGATGACCTGGTGAGCGAGACCCTCGACGCGATCGATCGATTCGAACCCGAGTTCACGAGGGCCCTGAAGAGCCCATCCGCGGGGGGACCGAGCAAGAACCTGCTCTTGGCCATGCAGAGGGATGGCGTCGACCTGGGCGACCGGGAACAGGTGAGCGACTGGATCGAGGAGTTCAACCAGCGACCGCTCGAGGAGCGGGATCGCGTCCTCCGGGGCGAGGGCTGAGAGAGCTGGATGTTGACACGATTCGTATGAATCCTTACTCTGAGAGTATGAAATCTGTCGTCTCCGAGCGGGGGCAGGTCACGATCCCCAAGGCCATCCGGGACCGGCTGGGGATCCGGCCGGGGACCCAGCTCGACTTCGAGGCCGAGCGGGGACGGCTGGTGGCCCGGAAGGTGAACTCCCAGGACCCGGTGGACGCTGTCTACGGGATCCTCAAGATGGAGGGATCCGTGGATGACTTCATCCGTGAGATCAGGGGAGAGCCTGACGCGGTGTGATCACCGCTGTAGATAGCAACGTCCTGCTTGACGTCCTCACCGGCGAGCCAACCTTCGGCCCCCTCTCGGACCGCCAGATCCGACGATCGATCGCCGAGGGTCAGCTCGTTGCCTGCGGGGTGGTCTTGGCCGAGGTGGTGGCAGCGTTCCCCTCACCGGAGCGGGCAGGGGATGCGTTGCGCACATTGGGCGTGGTGTTCGCCCCTCTCGACCGCGAAGATGCGGCGGCCGCTGGGGTCGGATGGCGTCGCTATCGCCTCGGGGGCGCGCCTCGCACGAGGGTTCTCGCCGACTTCCTGATCGGGGCGCAGGCCGATCGGCATGCGGATCGGCTCCTCACCCGGGACCGGGGCTTTTACCGGACGTACTTCAGACGGCTGAGCGTTCTCGACCCGACCGCGGGATAGCCGCGAGGGTCCCCGAGACGGCTGCCCGGGGTGCCCGTGGTACGGTCCGCCGCATGAGCCGGGTCCTTCCCTCCCCCGCGGCGGCGTCCTTCCGCGAGGTCTTCGAAGGCGAGGTCGTGCTCCCCGGCGACGACGGCTACGACGGGGCCCGGATCGTGTGGAACGCGGCGGTCGACCGCCACCCGGCCGTGGTGGTCAGGCCCACCTGGGTCGCCGACGTCACGTCCGCGGTGCGGTTCGCCCGCGAGCACGACCTGGTGATCGCGGTCCGAGGCGGCGGGCACAGCGTGGGCGGCTTCTCGACCTGCGACGACGGGATGGTGCTCGACCTCTCCGCGATGCGGGGCGTCCGCGTCGATCCGGAGGGGCGCACGGCTGGGGTGAACGGCGGCTCGCTCCTCGGGGATCTCGATCGGGAGGCCCAGGCGTTCGGCCTGGCCTGCCCGGTCGGCGTAGTCTCGCACACCGGCGTGGGCGGCCTCACCCTCGGGGGTGGGATGGGCCGGCTCCAGCGGAAGCACGGCTTCACCATCGACAACCTGCTCTCCGTGGACCTCCTCACCGCCGACGGGCAGCTCGTCCACGCCAGCGAGGAGGAGAACGCCGATCTGTTCTGGGGCATGCGGGGCGCCGGTCCGAACTTCGGCGTGGTCACGTCGTTCGAGTTTCGGCTCCACCCGATCGGCCCGCAGGTGATGCACGGCTGGGCCGTGTACCCGATCGACCGCGCCCACGAGCTGGCCGCGATGTTCCGGGAGTTCTCGCGCTCCGCCCCGGACGAGGTGTTCTGCAGCTTCGCCCTGGCCGTCGGCGGGCCGGACGACCCGTGGCCCGCGGGCCAACCGGCGGTCGTCCTCGGGGGCGCCCACTTCGGATCGGCCGAGGCGGCCGAGCGCGACCTCCGTCCCCTTCGGGACGGCGAGCCGCTGCAGGACTCCATCGAGACGAAAACCTACCTGGCCATGCAGGGCGCGGGGGACGAGACGTTCGCCTGGGGGAAGCGGTTCTACATGACAGGCGGGTTCCTCGATGACCTCTCCGACGGCTTCCTCGACGTGGCCCTCGACCACATGAGCCGGGCTCCCGGCGAGGTGTCCGTCGGCCTGTGGGCGCAGGGCGGCGCCATCGCCCGGGTCGCCGAGGACGCCACGGCCTTCACCGGGCGGTCGGCGGCGTTCTGGATCGGGGTCGAGTCCGTGTGGGAGGACCCCTCGAGGGACGACGAGTTCATGGCCTGGTGCCGCGAGGCCTGGGAGGCCCTCCGGCCGTTCACCACGGCCGGCCACTACGTGAACGACCTGGTCGAGGCGCGGGAGGACCTGGCGCGGGCGGCGTACGGCGACGCCAAGTACGAGCGTCTGGTCGAGCTCAAGCGAGCCTACGATCCGGACAACGTCTTCCGGCTGAACCAGAACGTGAAGCCCTGAGCCGTCCATGGCCAAGCTGATCTACTCGGCGATCGCCTCGCTCGACGGCTACGTGGCGGACCAGGACGGCAGGTTCGACTGGGCCGAGCCGGACCAGGAGGTGCACACCTTCGTCAACGACCTCGAGCGGCCGATCGGCACGTACCTGTACGGGCGCCGGCTGTACGAGGTGATGCTGGCCTGGGAGACCCTTCCCCTCGAGGACCAGTCGCAGCACATCCGGGACTTCGCCGAGATCTGGCGGGCCGCCGACAAGGTCGTGTACTCGAGCACGCTGGAATCGCCGTCCAGCGCCAGGACCCGGATCGAGCGGGAGTTCGACCCCGACGCGGTTCGCAGGATGAAGGCCGAGGCGACGGGCGACATCAGCATCGGCGGGCCCGGCCTGGCCGGCCACGCCATCGCGGCCGGCCTGGTGGACGAGTACCGCCTGTTCGTCTCCCCCGCCGTGGTAGGAGGCGGCACTCGGTCCCTCCCCGACCGCGTTCGCCTGGACCTCGACATGCTGGACGAACGGCGGTTCCGGAACGGCGTCGTGTACCTGCGGTACCGTGCCGGGACATGAAGTCGCCCGGCGTGTCGGCTCGCATGCGGTAGGTTCGTCCTCAGTGTCGCTCCCGTGGAAGCGGTTCGTGGCCCTCGGGGACAGCCTGACCGAGGGCGTCGGCGATCCCGACCGGCGCGGCCGGCTGCGAGGATGGGCGGACCGGCTGACCGAGGCCATGACCGCCGTGGACCCGGAGCTCTCCTACACGAACCTGGCCCGACGAGGCCTCCGGGCCGAGGAGGTTCGGCGGGGCCAGCTCGACGCCGGGCTCCGGCTCCGGCCCGACCTGGCCAGCGTCCTGGTGGGCATGAACGACCTCCTCGAGCCGCGGTTCGACCCCTCGCGGTTCGAGCGGGAGCTCGACGCGATCGTGGGCCCGCTCCGGGAGGCCGGCGCCGTGGTCCTCACGGGGACCATCCCCGACGTCACCGCGTTCTCCCCGCTCCCGAAGCGGTTCCTGAGCGGGATCCGGTCCCGGCTCCAGGCGGCCAGCGGAGCGGTTCGGGCCGTCTCTGAACGCCGCGGCGCGCTCCTCCTCGACCTCGAGGCCCTGCCCGAGGCCCGCCAGCGCCAGGTCATGAGCATCGACCGCCTCCATCCCGGCCCCAGGGGGCACGTCCTCCTGGCCGGGGCCTTCGCCGACCTCCTCGAGGAGCACGCCGGCGTCCCGATCCCCCGGCCGGACGGCACCGACGTGGTGGGCAGGCTCCCCCAGGTCCGGTGGCTGATCCGCCAGTTCCGGCCCGCCGAGGTGGCCCGGTTCGTGTACCGCTTCTCCCTCGCCCCGCGTCGCCGGACCGAGGCCTGAGAGGACCGCATGCCCCGAAAGGATCCACTCGGCGAGTATCGGCGGAAGCGAGACCGTCGAAAGACGCCCGAGCCGGCCGGGCGACCGCGGCGGTCCGGGCGCGGCCGGCCTCGGTTCGTGATCCAGCAGCACGACGCCACCGCGATGCACTGGGACTTCCGGCTGGAGGCCGGCGGCGTGCTCAAGTCGTGGGCCGTCCCCAAGGGTCCGTCGACCGATCCGAGGGAGAAGCGGCTGGCCATGCCCACCGAGGACCACCCCATCGAGTACGCCACGTTCGAGGGCGTCATCCCCGAGGGCGAGTACGGGGGCGGCCCGGTCATCGTGTGGGACGCCGGGACGTACCGGAACCTCTCCGAGAAGGACGGACGCGAGGTCCCGGTGGAGGACGCCGTGGAGGCCGGCCGCGTCAAGGTGTTCCTGGAGGGCCAGAAGCTCCGGGGCGGCTACGCCCTGACCCGCACCGGCGGGGACGGCAGGCCCCGGTGGCTCCTGGTCAAGATGAGGGACGAGCACGCCGACGCCCGGCGGAACCCGGTCCGCACCGAGCCCCGGTC
>JBOGWD010000259.1:0-8206 GCA_050693275.1 Actinomycetota bacterium
CTCTACCCGGGCTGGTCGGGATCGTGTCGGTGGCGGGCGCTAGCCTGAGATCCTCCTCCCTCGATGTGTCTAGCCCTCTAGACAGATTGGCTCAGGTGTGGGAGGATGACCGGGAGACGGCTCCTTCGGGAGCTCGAGAGGCGAGGCTGCGTGTGGGTCCGGCAGCGCGGCTCGCACGTGTGAGTTCGGTGTGGGCGGTGTCAGACGACGGTCCCCGTCCATCGGGGCCATGATCTGCCTCCCGGTCTGCTCCGAGCGGTCGAGCGGGACCTGGAGCCGTCCCTCGGAGCGAGGTGGTTGAGCGAGTGACCTACACGGTGAAGATCGAGCGAGACGAGACGGGGGCGTGGGTGGCCCGGGTCCCCGAGGTCCCGGGCTGCCAAACCTATGGGCGAAGCCTGCGGCAGGCGAAGCGTCGGATCCGGGAGGCGCTGGCGCTCTGGGTCGACGACGCAGACCGAGCCGAGCTGTCGTTCGACGTGCGGCTGCCGCGCGAAGCGGCACGCTCCGTGGCAAGGGCCCGGTCGGTGAGAGAGACGGCTGATCGAGCCCAGCGGGAGGCGCTGGATGTCACCCGTCGGACGGCCACCGAGCTGACGAGGTCGTCACGCCTCTCGATCCGGGATGCGGCCGAGCTCCTCGGAGTCTCACACCAGCGGATCCAGCAGCTGTTGGCGCCCGCAAGCCGAACGCGAAGCAATGCGGGGAAGTGACCGGATGGACGCTCAAGCCATCCCTCAGCCGGAAGACACAAAACTACCGCCCCCTGTGCCAGGCGGCTCGATGTACCTCGAGAGCCTGGGGCGGTGGATCGACAACCTGCTGGGAGACGAGCGGCTCCATCGCGCAGCCCAAGAGAACCTTGCTCCCCAGTACCTCCAGGAAGAGGAGGTTCCAGAGGACCCCCCTCCCTCGGAGCCCCCTCCTCCAATCCCTGATGGGACAGGGACCTCGACACGAGGTGGCCGACCCGGAGACCGCCGGCGCCACCCTCACCGGGGGTAGCCTTGAATCCAGGAAGAAGATCTCTGATGAGCGGCCCACGATCATGAAGGTGGGTGGTTACGAACCGGGTCCGAAGTCGATGTCCGATCTCAAGCCGCCTCCGAAGAACCTCGGCGCCGGAAGCAAGCCGAAGGACGAACCGCGCGGGTAGGCCTGGATGGCCCCACCGGACCGGTACTGCAGGCACCTCCAACCCGACATAGGTCGGGACCGAAGGAGGTCGCCATGCGGAAGCGGTATCGGTCGAAGCGGCGAGCCTGTGCGCTCTGCAAGCCTCGGAAGCGTGGCTGGTCGCCCCGCTGGGGACGACCGCGAGCTGATCCAGCTTCGCGTCTGGGAGAGGGAGCGAGAGCGCTACCTCGGTCGACGGGCATCACGATCCGAGACGTGACGGCACCGCCGCCGAGGGCCCCATCGAACTCGGCCCGGGATCATGTCACTGGTCGGGGCTAAAGTCGCGGGCGATATGAATCGTGGCCCGCTGCTCGCCTCACCGCCCGTCGAGGCCGTTACTCGGATCGTGCGGGAGATCACCGAGTCGCTCCGGGCTGGGCTCGAGTTCGCCTGGCTGCTCGTGGCGTGGATCGCGCTCCATGTCGCCCTCGGAGCGTTGGCCCTCGGCAAGGTCGTCCTGCTGGTGGTCCGCTCGACGTCCCCCAGGACATGACCGACCCCGACGGACGTATGATCGGGACGGCGCGAGCGGCGATAGAGGAGATAGCGATGCTCGACCCGGCCACGGTGGACCTCCAGGAACTGGCCACGGCGCTGGAGGATCACTCCCACGACATCTCCTGGTGGTTCGATCCGAAGACCGGCCAGACGGTCCCCTACCACTCGGAGGAGCTCTCCGAGGACGCGGAGGAAAAGCACCCGGAGGATCGGGGCCTGGTCCGGGTGGATCCCATCCCCTCCCACGGGGGGTACGCCGATATGGAGGACTTCATCGAGCGGGTCGGCGACCCTCACGCCCGCGACCTCCTCGAGCGGGCGATCCGGGGCCGGGGAGCGTTCCGCAGGTTCAAGGACACCCTGCTGGACTTCCCGGAGTTCCGCGAGGCCTGGTTCGCGTTCCACGATGCCCGCATGGCCCGGCGAGCCCTGGAGTGGCTGGTCGAGCAGGGCCTGTTGGAGCCGGAGAAGGCGGACCGGGCCGCAGCCGAGCATCCGGATCCCGACCTCCCGGGCGGGTGGGGCCCCGTGGACCCACTGCAAGTGGCCACACAGGCCGCCCAGGAGCTCCGGAGCATCTACGGGGATCGGCTGCGCCAGGTGATCCTGTTCGGCTCCTGGGCCAGGGGCGACGGCCATCCCGAATCCGACATCGACCTCCTCGTCGTGCTCGATCGGGTCGAGTCGCCCTGGGAGGAGCTTCGCCGGATGGACGAGGCGTTGTGGAAGGTCTCCTTCCAGCACGACGTGGTGATCTCCGAGGTTCCGGTCTCCGAGGAGGAGGTCCGACGGGGGTCGCGGCCCATGCTCCGACGGGCCGTCGCGGAAGGCCGATCCGTGGCGTGACGGACGAACCCCTCCGGGCGAGCGATGAGGAGCTCGCCGCTGCTCGCCACCTGGTCGAGGGCGGGTTCATGCCCCAGGCCGTTTCCCGTGCCTACTACGCGGCGTTCCGAGCGGCCGAGGCGGCCCTGGGGGTGGTCGGCGAGACCCGCTCCAAGCACGCCGGCGTGATCTCGGCGTTCGTCCGACACGTGGTGAAGGCAGGAGGCCTCGACGAGGAGACCGGGAGGATCCTCCGCTCCCTCTTCGAGCGAAGGAACCTGGCGGACTACGTGCCGATCGAGGTGCCTCCGGCGGAGGCCGCGTCGGCGATCCAGGACGCGGAGCGGTTCGTTGCCGCCGTCGCGGCCTGGCTGGCCGAGCCTCGTAGGATCGACGGGTGATGGCGGGCCCGTCCGGGAAGCGACGCGACCGGAGGAGGCGCCGTCGCCGGACGCACCTCGGGGTGGCGCCCCGAGGAGGGAGCGCGTCCCGCGTTCCGTCCCCGCAGGAGATCGGGACGAGGCTGCTGCACTCCGAGGACCCGCTGGAGGTCGAGCTGATCGGCAGCATGCTCGTCGCGGGCCTCTCCACGACGGCACCGGTCGACGAAGCCCTGATCGAGGACTTCGTCTCCTTGCTCAGCCGGCAGCGGAGCCCGGAGTCCCTGGCGGTCCTCCTGGCCGTGACCGCGGTGGCCGAACCTCCTCTGGACGAGCTCGCCCGAAGCGCCGCGGCCGACCTGAAGCCTGGTTTCGTGCTCCCGCCATGGGCGGACATCCTCGGCCGGGAAGAGGTTCGGGAGGCGTGGCGGGCCACCGATGCGTTCCGCGACCAGGATGCCATCCTTCTCGCCTTCGGGTACCCGGCTCGCGATCCGGCCCTGGCCACCGTGGTGGTGGACCGGACGCTCGGCCGCCTGATCAAGGACGCCTCCGTCCTCCCTGAGGTGGGGCCGGTCGTGGAGCGGTGGCGGGAACAGGACGACGTCACGGTCGAGTCGATCCCCGTCGGTGAAGCCGCCGGAGAGATCCTCCGAGCGCTGCGCAACACGGACGTCACCGTCGATCCTCCGATCACCGAGGAGTACGCGTTGAACCGTGCGTTCCTGGCGGCGCTGGTGCGACGGGTGCCCGACGTGGAGCCGCCTCCTGAGCCCGAGCCGCCGCCGGCCGGCGTGCTGGACCGCCTGGTGGATGAGTTCCTCGCCTCGGACGAGGCGACCGGACTGCCGCCCGTAGCAGACCAGGCGGTCCACACGCTCATCACCTACCAGGGGGAGTGGCGGGCCGACGATCCCCTGCGCTGGAGCCCGACCGTCGTGGAGATGTGTCTCCTCGACTGGCTGCCGCGGAGTACGGTCCTTGAGGACGAGGTGCTGCGGGCGATCCCGGACACCCTGCGTGCCCTGGTGCGGTTCGCCGGTACCCGGCGCTCGCTTCCTGGCGACCTGGTGAGCGAGACCCTCGACGCGATCGATCGATTCGAACCCGAGTTCACGAGGGCCCTGAAGAGCCCATCCGCGGGGGGACCGAGCAAGAGCCTGCTCTTGGCAATGCAAAAGGACGGCGTCGACATACTCGACCAGGAACAGGTGAGCGCCTGGATCAAGAAGTTCAACCAGCGACCGCTCGAGGAGCGAGATCGCACCCTCCGAGGCGAGCACTGAGAAAGCCTGTGTGTTGACATGATCGGTATGAATCCTTACTCTTCGAGTATGAACGCGATCGTCTCCGAGAGGGGGCAGGTCACGATCCCGAAGGCCATCAGAGACAGGCTGGGGATCCGGCCGGGGACCGAGCTCGACTTCCAGGCCGAGCGGGGACGCCTCGTGGGCCGGAAGGTGAACGCTCAGGACCCGGTGGACGCCGTCTACGGGATCCTCAAGACGGATCGTTCCACGGATGAGATCATCGAGGAGCTCCGCGGCAAGCCAGACGCGGTGTGATCACGGCCGTCGACTCCAACATCCTGATCGACATCCTGCAGGCCGACGCTCGATTCGGACCCGGATCCGCCGAGGCGCTGCGTCGATGCTCCACAGAGGGTGCACTGATCGCCTGCGAGGCAGTGTGGGCAGAGGTCGGTTCGCAGTTCTCCAGAAGCGCGGCAGGGGGCGCCGCCCTGGATCGGCTGGGGGTCGAGTTCGAACCGCTCACCCGCGATATCGCCCTGGACGCCGGCGCGACGTGGCGCCGCTACCGTGCTCAGGGAGGCTCTAGGGACCGCGTCGTGGCCGACTTCTTCATCGGGGCGCACGCCGATCGGCATGCGGATCGGCTCCTCACCCGGGATCGGGGCTTCTACCGGACATACTTCCGACGGCTCAGCGTCCTCGACCCGACCGCGGGATAGCGGCGAGATCCCCGGGGCGGCCGGCCCGGCGGGCTCATGGTACGGTCCGCCGCATGAGCCGGGCCGTTCCTTCCACTGCCGTGGCGTCGTTCCGCGAGGGGTTCAGTGGCGAGATCGTGCTCCCCGGCGACGACGGCTACGACGGGGCCCGGATCGTGTGGAACGCGGCCGTCGACCGCCACCCGGCCGTGGTGGTCCGGCCCACCGGGGTCGACGACGTCAGGTCCGCGGTGCGCTTCGCCCGCGAGCACGACCTGGTGATCGCCGTGCGAGGGGGCGGGCACAGCGTGGGCGGGTTCTCGACCTGCGACGACGGAATGATCATCGACCTGTCCGCGATGCGAGGCGTCCGGGTCGATCCCGACACCCGCACGGCCCGAGTGAACGGAGGCTCCCTCCTCGGCGACCTCGACCGCGAGGCCCAGGCGTTCGGCCTGGCCTGCCCGGTCGGCGTGGTCTCGCACACCGGCGTGGGCGGCCTGACGTTGGGCGGTGGGATGGGCCGGCTCCAGCGGAAGCACGGCTTCACCATCGACAACCTCCTCTCCGTGGACCTCATCAGCGCCGACGGCCGGCTGGTGCATGCCAGCGAGGAGGAGAACGCCGACCTGTTCTGGGGCATGCGAGGGGCCGGACCCAACTTCGGCATCGTGACCTCGTTCGAGTTCCGGCTCCATCCGATCGGCCCGCAGATGGTCCAGGGCTGGGCCGTCCATCCCCTCGAACTGGCCCACGAGCTGGCCTCCCTGTTCGGCGAGTTCTCACGCTCGGCGCCGGACGAGGTGTTCTCCAGCTTCGCCCTGGCCGTCGCCGGGCCGGACGACCCGTGGCCCGCGGGCCAGCCGGTGGTCGTCCTCGGCGGCGCCCACTGCGGGTCGGCCGATGCGGCCGAGCGCGACCTCCGCCCGCTGCGGGATGGCGAGCCGCTGCAGGATTCCATCGAGTCGAAGACCTACCTGGCCATGCAGGGCGCGGGCGACGAGACGTTCGCCTGGGGGAAGCGGTTCTACATGAAGGGCGGGTTCCTCGACGACCTCTCCGACGGGTTCCTCGACGTGGCCACCGACCACATGAGCAGGGCCCCCGGGGAGGTGACCGTGGGCCTGTGGGCGCAGGGCGGGGCCATCGCCCGGGTGGCCGACGATGCCACGGCCTTCACCGGCCGCTCCGCCGCGTACTGGATCGGCGTCGAAGCGACGTGGGAGGACCCCTCGAGGGACGACGACTTCGTGGCCTGGAGCCGGGAGGCCTGGGACGCCCTGATTCCGTTCACCACGGCCGGCCACTACGTGAACGACCTGGTCGAGTCGCGCGAGGACCTGGCCCGGGCCGCCTACGGCGACGCCAAGTACGAGCGACTGGTCGCGCTGAAGCGGGCCCACGATCCGGACAACGTCTTCCGGCTGAACCAGAACGTGAAGCCCTGAGGCGTCCATGGCCAAGCTGATCTACTCGGCGATCGCGTCACTCGACGGCTATATCGCGGACGAGGACGGCAACTTCGACTGGGCCGAGCCGGATGAGGAGATGCATACCTTCGTCAACGACCTCGAGCGGCCGATCGGCACGTACCTCTACGGGCGACGGTTGTACGACGTGATGGTGGCCTGGGAGAGCGAGACCATCGCCGCCGACCAGCCGCCCTTCATCTGGGACTACGCGGAGATCTGGCGGACGGCCGACAAGGTCGTGTACTCCACGACGCTGGAGACGGCGGGCAGCGCCAGGACACGGATCGAGCGAGCCTTCGATCCCGAGGCGGTCCGGCAGATGAAGGCCCGAGCGAAGCGGGACATCAGCGTGGGCGGTCCCGACCTCGCCTCCCAAGCGATCCGGGCCGGATTGGTCGACGAGTACCACCTGTTCGTCGTGCCCATCGTGGTGGGAGGGGGGACGCGGGCCCTCCCCGACGACGCCCGCGTCAAGCTCAAGCTGCTGGACGAACGCCGGTTCGGCAACGGCACGGTGCACCTCCACTACCGCGCCGGAGGGTGAAGACGGCCTGCCGCACCGTCCGGGAGTGGGCTCGCATGCGGTAGGTTTCGTCGACATGGCGCTGCCGTGGAAGCGTTTCGTGGCCCTGGGGGACAGCCTCACCGAGGGGGTGGGCGATCCGGACCGGCGGGGCCGGCTCCGCGGCTGGGCAGACCGGCTGGCCGAGGCCATGACCGCCGTGGACGGCGATCTCGTGTACACGAACCTGGCCGTCCGGGGCCTCCGGGCCGAGGAGGTCCGCCGGGGCCAGCTCGACACCGCCCTCCGGCTCCGGCCCGACCTGGCCAGCGCCCTCGTGGGCATGAACGACCTCCTCGAGCCGCGGTTCGACCCCTCGCGGTTCGAGCGAGAGCTCGGCGCGATCGTGGGCCCGCTCCGGGAGGCCGGCGCCGTGGTCCTCACGGGGACCATCCCCGACGTCACGATGTTCTCCCCGCTCCCGAAGCGGTTCCTGACCGGCATCCGGGCCCGGCTACGCGCCGCCAGCGAGGCCGTGCGGACGGTGTCGGCCCGGAACGGCGCCCTCCTCCTCGACCTCGAAGCCCTACCGGAGGCCAGGCAGCGCCAGGTCATGAGCATCGACCGACTCCACCCCGGCCCGCACGGGCACGTCCTCCTGGCCCGAGCGTTCGCGGAACTCCTCGAGGAGCACGGCGGCGTGCCCTTCCCCCGGCCCGACGGGACCGACGTGGCCGGCCGACTCCCGCAGCTCCGGTGGCTCATCGGACAGATCCGACCGGCCGAGGTGGCCCGGTTCGTGCACCGCTTCTACCTCGCCCCCCGCCGCCGGACCGAGGCCTGAGGACCCCATGCCCCGGAAGGATCCGCTCCAGGAGTACCGGCGGAAGCGCGACCCCCGGAAGACGCCCGAGCCTGCCGGCGGCAAACGGCGTTCCGGCCGCGGCCGGCTCCGGTTCGTGATCCAGCAGCACGATGCCACGGCGATGCACTGGGACTTCCGACTGGAGGCCGGCGGCGTGCTCAAGTCGTGGGCCGTCCCCAAGGGTCCCTCGACCGATCCGAGGGAGAAGCGGTTGGCCATGCCCACCGAGGACCACCCGATCGAGTACGCCACGTTCGAGGGCGTCATCCCCGAGGGCGAGTACGGGGCCGGCCCGGTCATCGTGTGGGATGCCGGGACGTACCGGAACCTCTCCGAGAAGGACGACCGCGAGGTCCCGGTGGAGGACGCCGTGGAGGCCGGCCGCGTCAAGATCTTCCTGGAGGGCGAGAAGCTCCGGGGCGGCTACGCCCTGACCCGCACCGGCGGGGACGGCAGGCCCCGGTGGCTCCTGGTCAAGATGAGGGACGAGCACGCCGACGCCCGGCGGAACCCGGTCCGCACCGAGCCCCGGTC
>JBOGWD010000260.1:0-1369 GCA_050693275.1 Actinomycetota bacterium
CCTGGACGACGCTGCCCCGGGCCTCCTCCTTGGCCAGGGGGGCCACGGAGTCCTCGAGGTCCATGAACACCTCGTCGGCGGGGAGGGAGGGACCCTTGGCCAGCATCTTGGGGCTGGACCCGGGGACCGAGAGGCAGGACCGCCGGGGCCTGGTCACGCGGTGGGGCACGTTTGCGCTCCTCCTGTGCGTCGGGCCGCATCATCCTAGCCGCCCCTTCGGCGGCGCGTCACAGGCCCGAACACCGTGGACATCGGCCCGGGTCGAAGGCAGAATCAGGAGAACCCATGCCTTCCCCGCGAATCCGCCTCGTCGTCCTGAGGGCCCTAGCCGCGGCCGTAGCGGCCGGGTCCGTCCTGGGACTGTTCCCGCCCGCGCTGGGCCGGGAGGTCCCCCCCACGGTGATCCGGCGGGTCGGCCTCGACACCTCCGCCCTGGTGCCTCCCCGTTCCGCCCCGACCCTCCGGCCGGACGGCGCGATCCGGCCGGGCCGGACGGCCTGGAGCCCTCGGGAGGTCGTGTGCTCCCCGATCCGGTTCACCACGGTCGGCGTGGTGTGGCGCCAGGACGGGGGGGCCGGGATCCCGGCCCGGATGGCCTTCGGGGACCCGGGGCGGTTCCGCAACCGGATCGAGGTGGAGGGCGAACCGGCGGAGGGCCCGGATCCCGGATCGGCCGACGACTCCGGCCTCCAGGGGACCCCGCCGGTATGGACCGGGGAGGCCCGATGCCTCCGGCTCCGGATCCGGCTGCCGGCCGGCCAGGCCGTGGGCGACGTGCGGGCGGTGTTCGTCAACACGTCCGGGACCGCGGAGCCGCCCTCGTTCCTCGACCGCGCCGTCGACGTCCTGGCCCGGGTGTGGGGGATGACCACGGAGCCCTTCGCCGTCGAGCCGGCTGAGGCCGCGGTGGGCCAGCCCGCGATCATCCCGAGGTCCGGATGGGGGGCCAAGGAGAAGCTCCGTCGCTGCGGCCCGGACTATTCCGAGGACGGCGTGAAGATGGCCTACGTCCACCACACGGTGAACAGCAACGGCTACGCGAGGAGCCGATCCGACGATCTGATCCGGGGGATCTACGCCTACCACGTCCAGGGGCGGCGCTTCTGCGACATCGCCTACAACTTCCTGATCGATCGGTTCGGCCGTGTGTTCGAGGGACGGTTCGGGGGCATCGACCAGCCGGTGATCGGTGCGCACGCCATGGGCTTCAACACCGGCAGCACCGGGGTGGCCGCGCTGGGCACGTTCACCTCCACCAAGGCCCCGGCGAGGATGCTTCGGGCGTTCAAGCGGCTCCTGGCGTGGCGCCTCGACGTGGCCCACGTTCGGCCCACCGGCAAGGCCGTGATGACCTCTGCGGGGGGGCCTG
>JBOGWD010000261.1:0-2170 GCA_050693275.1 Actinomycetota bacterium
CCTGCCCAACTGGGTGTGAGATGGTGAGCCGCCGCCGGTTCGAGGACCTCGCCGCGGAGGCCCTGGACGAGCTGCCCGGGTGGGTCCGGGAACGGCTGGAGAACGTCGAGGTGGTCGTGGAGGACGAGCCGCCTCCGGGACAGCGGCTCCTCGGCCTGTACGAGGGCGTGCCGCTGACCCGACGCGGCGGCGACTACACCTGGGCCCTCCCCGACCGGATCACCCTGTACCAGGGCCCCATCCAGCGGGAGGCCCGGGCGGCCGGTGAGCGAGCCCTCAAGCGGGTGATCGTGGACACGGTGATCCACGAGGTGGCGCACTTCTTCGGCATCACGGACGAGCGGCTCCGCGAGCTCGGCCGCGACTGACCCGCTAGATCGTCTTCTTCACCTCGCAGCCCTTGGCCTTGTCCCGACCGGCCTGCCCCACACAGAGGTCCTTGCCGGGCCCGCCGTTCAGGCGGTCCTTGCCCCCTCCGCCCTTCAGGGTGTCCTTGCCCGGCCCACCGCACAACCCGTCCTTCCCGGCCTTCCCCCGCAGGGTGTCCTTGCCGCCGAGCCCGAGAAGGCCGTCCGGCCCCGACGTCCCCACCAGCGAGTCCTTGCCGGCGGTCCCGATCCGGTTCACGGCCACCTTCTCGCAGTACACGAGCTCGTACGCTCCGATGTCGCAGTTCCGCGTGAGGCCTCGCTGGTCCGTGGCCGCACACGCGGAGCCGCCCGATCCCGGAGCGGCGGGATTCCCCCCATCGATCGCCGGCGACCCCTTCAGCAGGGCGCGGGTGGGGGTCGAGCCTCCATTGTCTGTCAGGGGGCCGAGCAGCGGGTCGATGGGGGCCGCGCCCGTGCCGATCTTGTCTCCAGGCCCCGGCGTGATGGCACATCCGGTCCCGTCTCCGATGAGATTGTAGCCTCCGGAATTGACCGTGAGATAGCAGTCCGGGCCTTCAGGCGCCGCATTGCCGGCGATCAGGCTGTTCGAGATCGTGACCGGACTGGGCGGATTCGGCCCGGCTAGACCCCCGCCGCCGTACCCCGAACCTCCGGCATTGACCACGGTGTTGCCCACGATCGTCACGTTGTTGAGCGTCATGGCGTTGCTCGACCCGATGCCGCCTCCCCATCCCTCCGTGGTCGTTGTTCCGGACGAGTTCCCGGTGATCGTGACGTTGGTCAGGACGCTCGGCCCGGTGGGGGTGCCGTCGATGTGGTCGATGCCACCGCTGTCGTCCAGGGCGACGTTGCTCGTGATGGCGCTGTCGGAGATGAGCAGGATCCCCGCGTTGTCGTGGATCGCTCCCCCGAAATTGTCCGCCTGGTTCGCCGTGAGGAGGACCCGCTCCAGCCGGAGGGTGCTGTCCTCGACGTCGATCGCCCCGCCATTGGTGCCCGCCTCCGACTTCCCCCCGGTGATCGTGACGTCCGTGATCGTGACCGTCCCGGCCGTGGCCAGCACGTCGAACACGCGATCCAGCAGGCCGCCATTGATGACGGTCGTGGCCGTCCCCCCGCCGATGATGGTGAGCTCCTCCGACACATCGAGGTCCCCCGTGGCGGTGAGGTCGTCCCCGGCGGGCCCGATGGAGAGCGGATAGGTCCCGGGCGGAAGCGTGATCGTGTCCGCACCAGCGGCGCCGCTCACGCACCCCCCAATGGCCGTGTTCTCGTTCGCGGACCGGATGGCTTCACGAAGCGAGCAGCCGGCTCCGGTGCCGTTCTCGTCGGCCGTGGTGTTCACGGTGATGACCGCGGCAGAGGCAGGTGCTGCCCACAGGCCGAGGCCGAGCAGTGCGAGCACCATCAGGTACGGCAAGCGGTGGATCACGGTTTCCCTCCCTTTCCCAAGTGGACCGACTGACCCCGCATTCTCGGCGAACCGGGCGAGCGAGTCAAGGTCAGCAGGAGGCACCAGCACCGGGCACCGTAGGATGACCCAGTGCCGAGGATCACCCTGCTCCAGGGCGACATCACCGAGCAGGCGGTCGACGCCGTGGTCAACGCGGCGAACTCCTCGCTGTTGGGTGGGGGTGGGGTGGACGGGGCCATCCACCGCCGGGGCGGCCCGGCGATCCTGGCCGAGTGCAAGCGCATCCGGGCCGAGCGCTATCCGGAGGGCCTTCCGACCGGACACGCCGTGGCAACCACCGGGGGGGAGCTGCCGGCCCGCTGGG
>JBOGWD010000262.1:0-4761 GCA_050693275.1 Actinomycetota bacterium
GCCAGGAGCGGCGAGTCACCTTCGCCCTCGACCAGGACGCCGCCGACCTGGCCGCCGAGGTCGAACACCGCCGCCGACCCGGGACCGGCCGACTCCAGGTCGACTAGCGGCGCCTGGCCCTCCGGCCCGAGCGCGTCGGCTCGAAAGGCGGCCTGGCCCAAGGCGGCCACCACGACCAGCCGCCCATTGGATGGCTCCCCGGTGCCCGGCAGAATCCACCGGTCGGCCGGGGCCGGGGTCCCCACGACCGAGCGAACCCCGGCCGTGGACCCGTTGATCCCTGCAACCACCACGCGGCCGAGGTCGGCGGTCACCGCGGTCGCCACCCCCTGCTGCCCGAGCGCGAAGCGACCGATGGACACCGCCTTCACCTGGCCGGGGTCGAGAACCAGGCCCTTGAGTCGCCCGTGTCGGATCGGTCCCCGCCCCGTCAGGAGCCCCACGTCGATCACGGCCTCCGAGGCGAACGGGTTGTGGATCACCACGCTGGCCTGCTGGCCTCGGAGCGTGCTGGCCTCGGGCACGAACCACCTGGTCGCCGGTCGATCCATGCACGGCTCCGCGGCCACGCCGCCCTCCCCGTCCGGCCGGGCGGTCACCATAGCGGCGGCCACGGCGGATCCGAAGAACTCCACGACGCTCGCCGACGCCATCTCCGGCGCCTGGACCTCGAGGTACAGGTGGGTCCCCGGCGCCACCGTGGAGGCCGTGGTCTGGGGGGGGCCGGCGCCGGACCGGCTGGTCACCACGATGTCGGCGGGCCCCTCCGTCGGGTTGGCCACGATCACCCAGGCTCGCCAGCCGGACCCGCCTCCGTGTGGGCAGTACCGGGCTCCCGAGACGCCGGGCTCCTCCTCCGAGGGGATCGGCGGCGCCGCACCCAGGCGACGCTCCATCGTCACCCCACCGACGACCACGGCCGACGAGACGGCCAGGGCCACCAGGAGCCGGGAGCGGGCGCTCACGCCCGGCTCAGCTTCCGCACGGGGGCCGGCTCGAGGGCGGCCACGGCGGCCACCGGTCGACCGGACGGCGCGTCACCGCCGGTCCTGCGCACCGCCCAGACAGCCAGCGCCCACAGGACCGCGAGAGCGGCCAGCTCGAGCTCGCGGCGAGGGCCGCTCTCGAAGGTGACCGCGACGGGCCCCGGCCGGGTCTCGAACCCGAGAGCCCATCCGAACGCGGGGAACACGGGCGCCTCCCCCGTGGGCCCGCGAGCACGCCACCGTGTGTCGAACTCGTCGGCCACCAGCGCCAGGGAGACTCCTCCCTCCGGCACCGAGCCGGTGAGGACCTCGGGTCCTCCATGCAAGGATGCCGCCGTTGCCCCGTTCACATCGGTGGCCGACAGCAGCGAGGTGGAGTGGGCCGCCGCCACGGCAGCGTCGCCGGGGATCACCGCCCCAGGAGGCACGGCCCGGGCGTTCCGGTAGATCGACAAGCCGCCGGCACGCTGCACGAGATCGATGTCGACCTGCCGGCCCAGGCTGACCGCGGCCCGGCCGGGGAGGCGCCCCTCCCCCGTGACCACGTACCTGATGCCCATCGGCCCGAGCAGGGCGCCGGCGTGGGTCACCCGTCCCTCGAGCACCGCCGACAGGACCCCCTCGAGCCTGGCCAGCGATGGACCCGATGAGGGGAGACCGGTGGCCAGGACCGACCGGCCCGCCCGGCCGGTGACGCCGTAGGCGACCTCGACGTCATCGGTTGCCACCACGCCCTCGGGATCCCCCCCGGGAGCAGGGAACGGGAGCCCGTCGGCCGCGCCGAGCCACAGGACCCGGAACGGCGTCCCCGGTTCGGTGGAGGTCACCACGGGCCACGCCGGGGCGACCCGTTGCTCCCCAACGCCCCAGCTCCCCGGAAGGATCCGGGCGGCCTGGCCGGCGAGCCCGAGGACGAGCACCGCGGTCATCAGCGCCGCCACCACCTGCGGGGTCCCGAACGCCGTCCCCCGAACGCCGTGCGGAAAGCCGCCGACCCCCAGCCCGACCAGGACGGCCAGGGAGAGGGCCGCGGCGGCCAGGTACGGCACCGGCTGGCCGACCGGCTCGGGAAGCCTCTCGGAGGCCGCCAACCAGGCCAGCGGGATGGCCCCGGCCGCCGTGATCAGGGCTCGCCAAGCGGCCCGCCGGCCCTCGGCCGCAACCACCGCGAACCCCAGCGCGCCGGCCACGGGGAGAAAGGCGGCCGTGATCCCCGAGCCCGGTCCGGGGCCGGGGGCCAGCAGGAGCAGCTCGGCGAAGCGCGCCCTGGCCGGCGGGCCCATGGCGCCGCCGGCGTCGACCAGGAAGAGCACGTAGGGGAAGAGGAGCGCCGCCGCGGCCACCGACGCCCCCGCGGTCAGGACCACGCCACGCAGCCGGCTCCCTCCGCGCTGCGGGAGAGCCAGGAGAGGCACCGACACGGCGGCGACCGCGATCCACACCCCGGGCTCGAACGACACCGCAACGGCCAACACCATCCCCGTCCCGACCACCCAGCGGAACGGTCGGGGCGGCCCGCCGCGAGAGAACGCGACCACCAGCCGGGAGACGATCCACGGCAGGGCGGCCAAGACCACGATCACGGCGATGCGCCCCTCGGACGTGGCCCACAGCACCGGCGCCGCCGCCCCGTAGCAGACCCCGGAGACGACCGACGCCCCCGGCCCGGGCCCCAGCCGTCGGACGGCTCGGTAGCACGACGCGGCGGCGGCGATGGGGCCCAGGGCCACCAGCAGCCGTCCCAGGAGCTCCGGATTGCCGAGCGCCAGGAAGCTGCCCGCCCCCAGAGGGACCAACGCGGGACTGGCCAGCTCCGGCCCGCCGAAGCCCAGGGGGCGCCACGACGAGGCGAACGCCTCGAAGAAGGACGCGGCGCCGGGAGGAAACACCGGATACGCGGCGCCCTCGATGGCGGGCACGAACAGCACCTCGCGAAACGCCACCACGGTCACGATGGCCGCCCCGATCCAGGCGACGGCGACCGGGTGGGACCCCACCACCGAGACCACCCGCTCCCGGAGCGGGGGGGCCTCCAGCTCCTCTCCCTCCTCGACCTGGGCCACCCGCCGACCGACGAGCAGCCCCGACGCCTGGATGGCCCATCGCTGCAGCCGGGCCCCGGTCGGCGACATGAACCGGGCGATCTCGCGGTCGGAGACCCGGCGCACCGCCTGGGCCCTGATGCGTCGCCGGATCGTCCCGGGGAGATGGACGACGTTCCAGCCCCACGCGGCCAGGATGTCGCCGGCCCGGTCGAACCGGCGGCTCAGGAGATAGAGGACCAGCCGCCCCAGCCCCTGCACCGCGTACAGGGGCAGGATCCAGGCCAGCGTCCACAGCCGGTCGTTGACAAGGAGTGCCGCCAGCGCGGCCCGCTCCGTCTGGTATCGGACCCGGGTCCGCCGCGACCCGGGCCGCGCATCGCCGTGACCGGACATGCGGTGCATGGCCACGGCCCGCGGATCGACCAGGACGCGGTAGCCGGCCAGCCGGATACGCCAGCAGAAATCCAGATCCGCCTGCGAGGGCGTCAGCCGCTCATCCGGCGGACCGGCCCGGTCCACCGCCTCCCGAGCCACGAGCATCGCCGCGGAGGAGACGAACAGGACCTCCCGGGGCGCGTCGTACTGCCCCTGGTCGATCTCGCCGTCCTCGAGTGGGGAATGGGGATAGCCGAAGCGGTCGGTGCTGAACCCGATCTCCCGGAGCACCCGGCGCTCCTCCCAGTCGAGGACCTTTGGGCCCACGACCCCGGCCCCCTCGACCCGGCCGGCCTCCTCGACCATCCGAGCCACCGACTCCGGGGCCAGGGCCACGTCTTCGTGGAGGAAGAGGAGGTAGTCGACGTCGCCGGCGGCGGGGATCTCGAGAGCTCGGCGGATCGCCCCGGGGAAGCCCAGGTCCTCGTCGAGGCGGAGAACGCGCCTCGCCCCGAGGGCCCGCTCGAGGATCTCCACGGAATCATCGGACGAGGCGTTGTCGACGGCCAGCACCCCCAGCCGAGGGTAGGTCTGGCGAGCCAGCGAGCTCAATGCCCGACGCAGCCAGGCGGCGCCGTTCCGCGACACGAGCACGGCAAGGACGGAAGGAACCTCGGTTTGCATGGGCCGGGGGCAAGCCTATGTCGGGCCCGGCCCCGCGACAACGCGAGGAGGGGGGCATGCGCCCCCCTCCTGGTGTGACGAGACCCGAGGACCTACTTCTTCCTCGCGGTCGTGCGCCTGGTGGACTTGCGCGCAGTGGCCCGTTTCCTGGGCCTGCGAGCCGCCGTCGTCCTCTTCCGACGAGTCGACTTCCTGCGCGCGGTCGTCCTCTTGGCGGTGGTCCGCTTCCGCGACGTCCCCTTCCGCTTCCTCGTCGCCGCCGCCTTCTTGGCGGCGCGGGACCTCACGGCGGACTTCCGCTTCCGCGTTGCCGCGGCCTTCTTGGCCGCCGCCCGCTTCCGCGTGGTCGTCCGCTTGCGCCCAGTCGTCTTCCTCCGCGCAGGCGCCTTCCTGCGGGCCGTCGACTTCTTGCGTGCAGTCGACTTCCTCCTCCTCCGCGCTGTAGCCATGGTCACCTCCCTTCCACGCTCAGGACGCCATGCGCTTCAGGCGTCGTCGTTCCCGCTCACTCATGCCTCCCCACACGCCGTACCGCTCGTCGCGGCGCAGCGCGTAGTTGAGGCACTCGATGCGAACCGTGCACTCGGCGCAGATGCGCTTCGCCTCGCGCGACGATCCGCCCTTCTCGGGGAAGAAAATCTCCGGGTCGAACTCCCGGCATCTTGCCCTCT
>JBOGWD010000263.1:0-1654 GCA_050693275.1 Actinomycetota bacterium
GGTGCGACGTCGATGGGCCGGTGGTACGGTGCGGGCTGAGTTCCCCGGTCACCTGGATGGAGGGAAGAGTCATGGCCAAGATCGTGTGCGTCCTCTACGACGACCCCGTGGACGGATATCCCAAGTCGTACGCCCGGGACGACATCCCAACGCTCGAACGCTATCCCGGTGGCCAGACTATGCCGACGCCGCAAGCCGTGGACTTCACCCCGGGCGAGCTCCTGGGGAGCGTTTCCGGGGAGCTCGGCCTGCGGCGGTTCCTGGAAGAGCAGGGTCACGCGCTCGTGGTCACCTCGGACAAGGACGGCCCCGACTCCGTGTTCGAGCGGGAGCTGGTCGACGCCGCTGTCGTCATCTCGCAGCCGTTCTGGCCCGCGTACCTCACGGCCGAGCGGATAGCCAAGGCGCCGAACCTGAAGCTGGCCATCACGGCGGGGGTCGGCTCCGACCACGTCGACCTCCAGGCAGCTATCGATCACGGCCTCACCGTCACCGAGGTTACCTACTGCAACAGCATCAGCGTCTCCGAGCACGTGGTCATGGCGATCCTGTCGCTGGTGCGGAACTACATCCCCTCCTACCAGTGGGTCGTGAAGGACGGCTGGAACATCGCCGATTGCGTTGCGCGCTCCTACGACCTCGAGGGCATGACCGTCGGCACCGTCGGTGCCGGGCGGATCGGCTCGGCCGTGCTGCGGCGCCTGAAGCCCTTCGACGTCAAGCTGCACTACACCGACCGCCATCGTCTGCCGGAGGAGGTGGAGCGCGAGCTCGGTGTCACCTTCCACCCCGATGCCGCATCGATGGTTCCGGTCTGCGACGTCGTGACGATCAACGCTCCGCTCCACCCGGAGACGGAACATCTCTTCGGCGACGAGCTCATCGGGACGATGAAGCGGGGGGCCTACCTCGTCAACACCGCTCGGGGGAAGATCTGCGACCGCGACGCCGTCGCCCGAGCGCTCGAGAGCGGACGGCTCGCGGGCTATGCGGGCGACGTCTGGTTCCCGCAGCCCGCCCCCAAAGATCATCCGTGGCGCACCATGCCTCACCACGGCATGACCCCGCACATCTCCGGGTCCTCGCTCTCGGCCCAGGCGCGCTATGCGGCCGGCGTGCGTGAGATCTTGGAGTGCTGGTTCGAGCAGCGCCCCATCCGCGAGGAGTACCTGATCGTCGACGGCGGGAAGCTCGCGGGGGCCGGCGCACACTCTTACAGCGCCGGCGACGCGACCGGTGGCTCGGATGAGGCCGCCCGCTTCAAGCGGTGACGGGGCCGAACCAGGGACTATCATCTGAGGGGGCAACGGCGCCCGGATCCGATCCACCGACCCGGGAGGAGGGCACCATGGCTAGGTTCGGCCGCGTGGTCACCGCGATGGTGACGCCGTTCAAGGACGACCACTCGCTCAACGTCGACAGGGCCCAGCAGGTCGCTCGCTGGCTCGTCGACCATGGGACCGATGCACTGGTGGTCTCGGGCTCCACCGGCGAGGCCGCCACGCTCACCGACGAGGAGAAGGGGACCCTCTTCCGAGCCGTGATCGAGGCCGTGGAGGGCCAGGCGCCGGTCATCGCCGGCACGGGGACCTACGACACCGCCCACTCGCTCCATCTCACCGAGGACGCCGCGCGGGCCGGGGCCGACGCCCTG
>JBOGWD010000264.1:0-3665 GCA_050693275.1 Actinomycetota bacterium
TGGTCGAGGCGGGCCAGGACGTGGCCATCCTCCTGGACTCGGTCACCCGTCTGGCCCGGGCCTACAACCTGGCCGCGCCGGCGTCGGGCAAGATCCTGTCCGGCGGCGTGGACTCCACGGCCCTGTACCCGCCGAAGCGGTTCTTCGGTGCCGCCCGGAACATCGAGGAGGGCGGCTCCCTAACGATCATCGCCTCGGCGCTCGTGGAGACCGGCTCCCGGATGGACGAGGTCATCTTCGAGGAGTTCAAGGGCACCGGGAACATGGAGCTGCGGCTGGACCGTCAGCTCTCCGAGAAGCGCATCTTCCCGGCCATCAACATCGAGGCCTCGGGGACCCGCAAGGAGGAGCGGCTCATGCCCAACGAGGAGCTGGCGCTCACCTGGCGGCTGCGACGGGTTCTCCACGCGCTCGACAGCGGGGCCTCGATCGAGATGCTCATCGACAAGATCCGGTCGACCAAGTCGAACGAGCAGTTCCTCCAAGAGATCGCCAAGACGGCGATGCGCGACTAGCGATGGCCGGATGGGGGGACGACCCGGTGCTCAAGGAGCTGATCGAGGCCGTCGGCGATGGCTGGAAGCCGGTCCTCCTCACGGAGGACCGGGAGTCGCCGGGCGGCCCGTTCGACGTGGTCACGGTGGAGAAGGACGGGGCCCAGCGGGAATATCGAAGCGACCACCTGCATTTCCACCGGTACGTGGAAGGATTGATGGAGGACTACGGATTGGAGTACTCGTGAAGCAGGGCATCCACCCCGACTACGTGAAGGCCGTGGTCCGGTGCTCGTGCGGGAACACCTTCGAGACCCGGGCCACCAAGCCGGAGATCCACGTCGAGATCTGCAACGTGTGCCACCCGTTCTACACGGGCAAGCAGAAGCTCGTGGACACCGGCGGCCGGGTGGACCGGTTCCGCCGCCGCTACGGCCAGAAGGCCCCGCAGGGCTCCTGAACCGAGCCGACCTCGGGCGGTGGCTGGCCGAGTACGGCCGGGCTTGGGAGACCAAGGACGCTGAGGCCGCCGCTCGCCTCTTCACCGAGGACACCACCTACCGGGAGACGCCGTTCGACGGGTCATGGCGGGCCGGGATGCCATCCGAGCGTACTGGCAGGACCAGGTTGGTCGACCGCCAGGACGACATCTCGTTCGGCTCGGAGATCCTGAACGTCGAGGGGGACCGGGCCTTCGTCCACGCGTGGGTGTCGTACCTCCGGATGCGGGACGGGCAGCGCTTTCGCCTGGACGGCACGTTCGTGCTCGACTTCGACCGGGCCACGCGCCTGTGCCGCTCGCTCCGCGAGTGGTGGCACGCCGATCGGCCGTTCTAGGCGTTGCTCTCTTAGCCCCCGACATCAGCCAGGCGCCGATAGGCGAGGACACCTTCCTCCGCCGCTTCGATTCCGGCCCAGCACGGTGAACCGTGATCGGCGAAGGAGCGATGCCGCCGGAGCCACGTGCGCTCTCGACCGCTCATATCCCTGATGAGAGGCTGGGGGTCCTCGACAAGCGAAAGCAAGAACGCAACGTCCTGACGCTGGGCATCCGGAGCGTCGTCGACCGCGATCGCTCGCACCTTGACGAGGAGAGCTCCAAGCAGATTTGGTCTGGGCACGGTGCCTCGCTTCGATCGACTCCTGACGTCCACGTCCTCGCTCCGTCGCAGCGCTTGCGTTCCTCCGGGGACCTCCACGGTGCGAGCCTTTCCGATGGTGCGGATCGACGCTCGCTCGCCGATCCCATCGGGGGCCAGAACGTCAAGTTGGACGGGCCCATGCCGGAATCGGTGGCCGATCCCCTGGGGCGTGACCCCGTCTAGCTCGAACCCCGCCTGGATCAGCGTCTGGCTAAAGCGCTCTGTGCCCTTAGCAACGGCCCGAACGTCGACGAGAACATCAGCATCCTCGCTGGGTCTGATCGGTTCTCGCCCGGACTCCCAGCCGTGGAGGGCCACCATGTGGGCTCCGATCAGCGTCCACGGGACGCGGGCCTCGTCGGAGAGGCGCATGAGATCCACCCATAACTGGTGATAGTCGTCGCCGAGCTCAGGGATGATGATCATGCCGACAGCTCTCTGAGGACCCGGCGGGCGGCCCTGCTGACCCGAGGATCCCGATGATCAAGCAGGTCCGCGGCCACGACCGATGAGGGGGCTCGATCCTTCTGCTGAAGGACCCACGGCTCCGAGGGAACCCGAAGGACGAGATTCGCTTCCTCCGAGGCTTCGAGTGGCCGGGCGAGACGGCGGATCGAGGACACGATCGGCCCTGCCACGTAGGCGTCCAGCATCATGCGCACCTGAACCACGTCGATTCCAGCGTTATCGGCCGAGAGTCCGGCCCGAACCAGGGGGAACGATTCGGCGATCCGCTTCAGGTCGGGGACCAGGACGCGCCATTCGTGAACGATCGAGCGGGGCTCGCCATGTCGCAGTGCTGCCTCGACCCATGATCGATCAGAGGCTCGCTTCCTCAGTCGTGAGCGGACCGCTGGGTCGATCCAGTCCGCGGGGGACCCGTCGAGGAGAGCGAGGAGCGCCCAGGCGTTGGCCGCAGCCAACGGGCGGCCTCCTCGCCTCGACCGTGCGACGTCGAGATCTCGGCGTGCGATGGCCCAAGCCCGGCCCAGGCGACGGGCGGGAAGACGGCCGGCGCCGACCAGGGCGCGCACCCGCTGGGGACCGACACCGAGCGCCTCGGCTGCTTCGTTGACCGACAGATACTCTGCATCCATGATTGACGAAAGTATAGCGAGAACATACTAGTTCCGTCAAATGTCTGAGCGTCAGGATAGGTCGACCTCCGTACAATGGCTGGCGTGTCCAGGGAACACTACTACGGGGGCCAGGCTGTCCTGGAGGGCGTGATGATGCGGGGCCGCGACCTGTGGGCCATCGCGGTCCGGAGGCCCGACGGGGGCCTCCACCTCGAGAGCCACGACATCGACTCGGTGGCCAAGCGGTACCGGGTCCTCCGGTGGCCGGGGCTCCGGGGCGTCATCGCCCTGGGGCAGGCCCTGTCGATCGGGATCAAGGCCCTGACGATCTCGGCAAACCAGTCCGCCGAGGAGGAGGAGAAGCTCACCCCACGGCAGATGGCCTTCTCGATGACGGTGGCCCTGATCATCTTCATCGGCGTGTTCATCGTGCTCCCGGCCGTGGTGTCGAACCTCGCCCGTGGACAGGTGGGCTCGGGGGTCCTGCTGAACGTGGGGGAGGGGATCTTCCGGGTCCTGCTCTTCCTCGGCTACCTCGCGCTGATCGGCCGGATGAAGGAGATCCGCCGGGTGTTCGAGTACCACGGCGCCGAGCACAAGACCATCGCGGCGTACGAGGACGACGCCGATCTCGAGCCGGGCTCCGTGGACCGCTACTCCACGCTCCACGTCCGGTGCGGGACCAACTTCCTGCTGATCGTGATGATCCTGACGATCTTCGTGTTCGCCTTCTTCGGCACGCCCTCGCTGCCGTGGCGGATCGGCTCGCGGATCCTGGCCATCCCGATCATCGCCGGGATCGCCTTCGAGGCGCTTCGCCTGGGGGCCAGGTACCAGCGGACCGCCGTGATGCGGGTGCTGATGGCCCCGGGCCTGTGGCTCCAGAAGATCACCACGAAGCCGCCGGCCACGGACCAGATCGAGGTGGCCATCGCCGCGTTCCGGGAGGT
>JBOGWD010000265.1:0-1717 GCA_050693275.1 Actinomycetota bacterium
TTCGAGGCCTCCCGCAAGCGTCGGGAGGAGCTGGCCCGGCGGTTCTTCGACGCGATGGGGAAGGGAGACACCGACGGGCTGGTCGGTCTGCTGGCTGCGGACGTGGTCGCCTACGGCGACGGGGGCGGCAAGGCACCTGCGTTCCCTCGCCCCGTCTACGGACGGGACCGAGTGGCCCGTCTCCTGGTCGCCAGCACCAGGTTCGGTGGGGAGCGGCTGGGGCTCAGCGGCACGCGCTCGGCGACCATCAACGGGCAGCCGGGAGCCCTGTTCTTCAATGTGGAGGGGCTGCCCCTGGGGGTGGTCACGCTCGACATCGCCGACGACCAGGTGCAAACGGTCCGCGCCATCAGCAATCCCGAGAAGCTGGCGCATCTGGGCACCTTCCCCGGCCGGCCCGCTCCCACCTCCTAGGTCCTCCGAAAGCGACGGCCCGGGCGGCCGTTCCCTCGAGCGCGCAAGCCCTTGTCGGTGTCACACCAGCCCTCGTCGATTCGTCTCGCAATCGCACCGGGCACACGCTGTTGCGCATCCAGCGGAGACACCGGATGTGTCACAGGCAGCAGTGGTATCTCGTCTACAGGGGTAACCGCCCGGGTGACCGCCCGATGGTGGATCGCGAAGGAGGCACCCATGAGAGTGTTCGTCGCCGGAGCCACCGGTGCGATCGGCACCCAGCTCGTCCCCCAGCTCGCCGCCGCCAGCCACGACGTGATCGGCATGACCCGGTCGCCGGCCAAGGCCGACATGCTCCGGGCCCTCGGCGCCCGGCCGGTCGTGGCCGACGCGCTCGATCCCGACGCGGTCGCCCGTGCCGTGGCCGAGACCGAGCCCGAGGTGATCGTCCACCAGTTAACCGCCCTCAAGGGCGAGCCGGGCCTGAGGGACATGAGGAACCCCGACCGCTTCGCCGCCATGACCAAGCGCCTGCGCACCGAGGGCACCGACCACCTGCTGGCCGCGGGCCGGGCCGTCGGGATCCGTCGCTTCATCGCTCAGAGCATTTGCATCGGCGCCTTCGCCCGCACCGGCGGTCCGGTCAAGACCGAGGACGACCCGGCCGACCTCGATCCTCCGGCCAAGCTGCGCTCCGGCGCCGAGGCCGTCCGCTACCTTGAGGACGCCGTGACCGGCATCGACTGGGCCGAGGGCCTGGCGCTGCGCTACGGGGCCTTCTACGGGCCGGGCACCGGCCTCAGCGCCGATCCCGAGGCCTTGATGACCAAGGCCATCCGGAAGCGGCGGTTCCCGATCATCGGCGACGGCGGCGGCATCTGGTCGCACGTGCACATCGAGGACGCGGCCAGCGCCACCGTGGCGGCCGTCGACAACGGCGGGCCCGGCATCTACAACGTCGTCGACGACGAGCCGGCGCCGGTGCGCGAGTGGCTGCCGTTCTTCGCTAGGCAGATCGGGGCGAAGAAGCCGAGGAGGGTCCCCCGCTTCGTGGTCCGGCTGCTTGCGGGCGAGGCTCCGGTGATGATGATGACCGAGATGAGGGGCGCGTCGAACGCCAAGGCCAAGAGCGAGCTCGGCTGGCAGCCTCGCTGGTCGACGTGGCGGGTCGGCTTCGCCAAGGGTCTCGGCGAGAATGACGGGATTTTCACGGGATGACTCATGACCGAGACGGTTGCGCGAGCCCCGAAAGGACCCGCTGACCTCCGGTTTCGCTTAGAGCGGACGACGGGATTCGAACCCGCGACCCCCACCTTGGCAA
>JBOGWD010000266.1:0-3562 GCA_050693275.1 Actinomycetota bacterium
CGACCAACCTGGAGATCCTGGAGTCGCGCCTGGATGCCGAGACCGTCCGAACCATCACCCGGTTGCTGCGCCATCTGGCCCGGCGGTCGAAGCGCCTTCGGCCCCAGTTGGAGTCCCTGGCGAAGGCCGTGACCGGATACGAGGGCAAGTCGCTGAGGCAAGTTCTTCGGACGAGATCAGACGGGCCGGAGCGCAGGAAGCAGCGGCGCCCGCGCCGGTAGCCGACGGTCGGCGGACCCGTCGCTCTGCCCCGCTGAGCGGCTGGCCGCGTTCGACGCGATCCTGACCGAAACCGAACGGTCGCCTCGTGCGTTGGGGTCTTCGGAGGCCGAAGATGCGAGCCGAGGTGGCGGAGCGGGTCAGGATCGAGGGAGGGGTGCTGGCCGAGCTCTATGCCCGGCACGCCGACGAGGCCCTTCGCCTGGCCTACCTTCTGACCGGGAACCGGGCCACAGCCGAGGACCTGGTCCAGGACGCCTTCGTTCGCCTGGCCGGGCGGCTCCTGCACGTCCGGGACCCAGGAGAGTTCCACTCCTACCTGCGGATCACGGTGGTGAACCTGGTCCGGTCGCGCTTCCGCCGGCGACGGGTGGAGCGCCGGTACGCCGAGCGGCAGACCGCTCCGCCCCCGGCCGAGCCCTCGGACGTCGGCGGCAGGGAGGAGATGCGCCTCGCGCTCTCGGCGCTGCCGACCCGCCAGCGGACTGCCATCGTCCTCCGCTACTACGAGGACCTGTCGGAGGGCCAGACCGCGGAGCTCATGCGGGTGCGGCCGACGGCGGTCAAGTCGCTGGTGTCGCGCGGCATGGAGACCCTTCGCAGAACGATCGGGGAGGACTGAGATGGAGACCCGGATCCGAGAGCGGCTGAACGACCTGGCCGAGGACGCCCCCGCCGGCCGCACCGTGCCCCCGGTCGTGCTCCGCCGGGCCCGGCGGCGGGTCGGGCTGACCATCGTGGTCGGTGCCGTGGCCCTGGCCGCGGCGGCGTTCGGAGTGACGGAGGGGCTGCGGCTCGCAGCTCGTCGCGTCGACCGCCCCGCGGGGCAGCCCGGGACGACCGCTTTCGATCGTGTCTACGGCTGGATCGCGGTGGGCGGCCGGCACATCGCAGCCATCGATCCCACCGACCCTTCGCGCCGGCTGCTCCTGACGAACCAGCCCGACGTGCTCGACTCGCCCCTCGATTGGTCGGGGGACGGCACCAAGCTCCTGTTCGCCCGCCGGTCCAGCTCGGGCCCGGGGTTCGAGGGGACCAATCTCTACGTGCTTCATGCCGACGGCACCGAGGTCCGGCTGACCTCGGACGGCGGGGTGATCGGGGGCTCGTTCTCCCCCGATGGCAGCCAGGTGGTCTTCGCCAGGATCACCGGGGTCCGGGAGACCGAGGCCGTGGACTCCCTCTACGTGGTGCCAACGGGCGGCGGCACGCCCCGAGAGCTGGAGACCGGGGGCGAGGAACCGGCCTTCTCGTACCCGGCGTGGTCGCCGGACGGGGAGCGGGTCTTCTACTTCGGCGTCTTCTTCGGCCGTCCCCAGGACGATCGGCCCGGCCTCGCGGTGATGAACGCGGACGGAACCGGGGACGGTCACGCGGTGGGCGGTCTGCTGCTGGACGTCGTCGAGGGGGGAACCGCGGGGCTGACGTGGTCGCCCGACGGAGCGCGGCTCGCGTTCGCGGGCACCTCCGAGACCGGCCGCAGCGCCATCTACATGGTCCGCCCCGACGGCACCGGTCTCACCGCGCTGGTGTGCGCTGACGACGTCAGCTACGCCTGGCCGACCTGGTCGCCCGATGGCTCGCGGATCGCCTTCGTTGCCGGGGAGAGGCTGTTCTCGATGAGCGCCGACGGCACCGGCGTGCAGGAGCTGGGAGCCGTTCCCAACGCCGAGGGGAGGATCGCATGGAACCCGGTCGCATAGCCGGTTTCGCGGCCACGATGCTCCTCCTCGGGGTTGGGTGTGCCGACGAGGAGCCCGCGGAGCGGTCCACGCGGAATCCCGCGGCCGTGGTGGAGGGTAGGGCGTACGAGCCGGGGATCGTCCCGACGGCCTTCGTCCGGGAGATCGATAACCCCTACCTGCCGTTGACCCCCGGCCTCACCCTGATCTACGAGGGGGTGTCCGACGGAGAGCGCGAGCGGGTGGAGGTCACCGTCACCTCGGAGACGAAGCAGGTCATGGGCGTCACGGCAACCGTCGTTCGGGACCGAGCGTTTGCCGGCGGGGAACTCGTGGAGGACACCTTCGACTGGTTCGCCCAGGACCGGCAAGGCAACGTGTGGTACTTCGGTGAGGAGACCGCCGAGTACAAGGGCGGCGAGGTCGTGACCAGGGCGGGCTCGTGGGAGGCCGGCGTGGATGGGGCCCGGCCCGGGATCGTCATGCTCGCGGAGCCGCAGGTCGGCGACACCTACCGGCAGGAGTACTACGAGGGCGAGGCCGAGGACATGGCCCGGGGTCCGGGACCTCGGCGCGTCGGTCACGGTCCCCTTCGCCTCCTTCGAGGACGTCCTGGTCACCGAGGACTGGACTCCCCTGGAGCCGGACGTCCTCGAGCACAAGTCCTACGCTCGGGGAATCGGGGTGGTCTTGGAGCAGCTCGTCGAGGGCGGCTCCGGCGTCCTTCGCCTCGTCGAGCTCCGCGACGCCTCGGAGAGCTGACCCGAGCCGCCCGCCGCTTGCCTCGTCCGGGCGTGGTGGCGTACAGTTCACCGCGCATCGGGAGGGAGCGCCGATGGTCCGCGAACAGGGTGACCTGCTCACGATCGAGGAGACGCCCACCGGGTGCCGGCTGACGGGCGAGGTCGACGCCACCAACGCCGATCGCCTGGGGAGCTACATCACCGAGCACGGGCGGCCCGATGAAGATTTCATCGTCGACTGCTCGGGCCTGACGTTCATGGACAGCTCCGGCCTGCACGCGATCCTGAGGGCCGCCGGCCGTATGGCCGGGGGCGCACTGGTGTTCCGAAGATGCGGCTCCAGCCTCCGCAGGCTCTTCGACGTCGCCGGGGTGGAGGAGATGGCCCCGGTCGTCATCGAGTAGCCTCGGCCGATCCCACGACGAGCTCACCGAGCAGGCCGCGGAACCGCCCCACGTCCTTCGCCTCTTTCTCCAGCGCCGCTCGGACAGCTCGAGTCGGTCTGGCGAACGGCTCGACACTCACCGCGAGCCGGCGTCCCTTGATCACGGCGGACCACGTGGCCACGGCCACCCCGTCGGCCACGGCCGACTGGCGGATCATGCCCCCGCCCGGGATCACCTTTCGGGCGTGACGCTCGGGCAGGATCAGGTCGCGGGAGCGCCAGCCCATCAGGTACTCGTCGAACATCGGAAGGAGCCGGACCGACCGCTCCGGCACCTCGCTTCGGCGTCCCTTCAGCCGCCACCGCGGTCCATGAGCCGTGTCCACCTCGACGAGACGGTCGGCCACGAGGCTCCAGGCCCGGCGGACGTCGGCCGCACGAAGACCGGACCACGTGGCCAGATCGGCCGGCTCGGCGGGGGAGTGGGCGGCCAGGTACCGCACGGCCAGCTCGGCCAGGGCCTGGTCGCGGTC
>JBOGWD010000267.1:0-2072 GCA_050693275.1 Actinomycetota bacterium
GCCGGGTCATCGCTCCCCAGCAGCTCGCGGAGCTGGCCGGGGAGCGATCGGAGGGCCTCTCGCTCCTGGGCGGAGAGGCGCAGACGGTACCGGCCCCGACGGGTTCGCTCGACGCGCCTCGGGGACGGGGCCATGGCAGGTCAGTCGTGGCGCATCGTGGCCCACAGGCCGTGCGCGTGGAGCCGGGAGCACCAGAACTCGCACCGCTCCCGGCTCCCGTGAGCCACGGTGGCCCGCCCCTCCGTGTGCACCTGCAGCATGAGCCCGTGAGCCTTCGGCTTCGGGTAGCCGAAGAGCTTCTGGAAGACGTAGGTGACGTACGACATCAGGTTGATGGGATCGTTCCATACCACGACCGTCCACAGCCGGTCGGGCTCGGTGATCTCCCGGCCGGCCGGGCGGTCGAGCTCGACGGGGGCGGTCGTCGCCACGGGCTCGATGGTACTTCAGTCGTCCCCGTCGGCCTGGGGAAGGACGTCAGACCAATCAGAAAGGCCTGTGCCGCAACGCTTCCCGGATCTTTCCTAGGCGGGTGCCAGTCGGAACACCGGTCCGGACAGCGAGACGAGGTACAGCTCCCCGTCCCCGTCCTGCCCGAACGAGGCCATGTTGTTGACGCGGATGCCCAGCCTGACGTGCCGGTACCCGCGCTGTGACGGGATCAGCATGCGAACCTGTGGGTTGTAGAAGTCACCGAACAGATAGGCGCCGCGCAGAGCCGGGATCGCCGAGCCCCGGTACACGTAGCCACCGACGACGGAGGCGCCGAGGTTCCGCCCGTAGTCGTACACGGGACCGACGGTGTCGGTGGGGAACGGCGGCTCGAAGGCGACCGAGCCCTCGAAGGCGTCCCAGCCGTAGTTCTCCCCGCCCGCGGAGCCGGCCGCCTGGACGTCGATCTCCTCCCGCTCGCTCTGTCCCACGTCACCGAGCCACAGGTCGCCGGTCTCCGCATCGAACGAGTAGCGCCACGGATTCCGCAGGCCGAACGCCCAGATCTCGGGGCGAGCGCCGGCCCGGCCCCGGAAGGGGTTATCCGGCGGGATCCCGTAGGGGCGGCCGTCGGAGGGCCGGGGGTCGATCCGCAGCATCTTCCCGAGCAGCGTCCCCAGGTCCTGGGCGTTGTCCTCGGGGTCACCTCCGCTTCCTCCATCCCCCAGGCCGATGTACAGGTATCCGTCGGGCCCAAAGACGAGGTTCCCTCCGTTGTGGTTGCCGAACGGCTGATCCACCGCCAGCACCTCGCGTCGGGATCCCCGATCGATGCGGCCGTCGAGGACGGCGAACTCGTGGATCCGCGTGTCGCCGCCCAGGTCCGTGTAGTTGACGTACAGGAACGACCCGTCGGGGGAGAAGGCCAGCCCCAGCAGGCCCTGCTCCGTCCCCCCCGACACCTCCCGGCCGAGGTCGAGGATCCGATCCCGGGTGCCGTCGCCCCGGATGGCCACCACCCGGCCGCCCTTCTGCGCGATGTACAGCGTATCGTCACCCGGCCGCACCGCCAGGGCCAGCGGCTGGGTGAGCGTGGCCACCCGGACCGGCCGGACCCGGGCGGCGGGCGGATCGGGAGTGGGCGTGCCGGGCTCGGGCGAGGTCGGAGCGGGGGAGGGAAGGGCGGGGGGCGAGGGGGGCGGGGGAACCGTCGGCGAGCACGCCGCGATCGCCACGATCGTGGCGGCGAGGACCCGGAGCCTGCCCATGTCGCCACGATACGGCGGCCCTTCCGACTACGTCCGCGTCTTCCGCCTCCCGGCGGCCGCCACCAGGGTGAGGAGCAGCAGGCCGAGCGAGATCGCCGCGACCGCCTTCCACGGCGTCGAGGAGGACCCGATCTCTCGTTGGGTCGTGGCGACCCGGGCCTCCGAAGGGAGCACCGCGGGCGCCGGCGTTGCCGAGGCAATGCCAGAGGCCGTGCCAGGCCGGATCAACCGCTCCACCGTCCCGACCGGCGGACGCACGTTCCCCACCACGATCGCTCCTGCCATGCCGGGATGGTACGAGCACAGGTACGGGTACACGCCCGGCTTCCGAAAGCCGAATGTGGTGGTCTCGCCACGGTCATACTCCCGATA
>JBOGWD010000268.1:0-3203 GCA_050693275.1 Actinomycetota bacterium
GCTCACCGAGATAGACGTTCGCCAGGATCTCCCCGGGCGTCGTCGCGGCCGTCACCATCCGCACCGCTCCGACCACCGGTGGGCCGACGATCGTCAGCTCGCCGGCGATCTGCACGAGGTATCCGGGTCCGGCGTCGAGCCCCATCGACAGACCCACTCCGCCCGACAGGTTCCTGGAGTTGGCCCTGAAGTCCTCGAGGACCCGCCGGTGGAAGAGATCCACCAGCGTCTGTGCCGTGTGAGCGATGTTCCCGGCCGCTTGGACGAATCGCTCGTCGTACTCGTGCTTGGGCCCCGATTGAACGATCCAGTAGGCCAGGAACCCGTCGCCCGTGAACTTGTCGAACCACCCCCCCGACCGTGTGATCCCCTGCCTCACAGATGAAACGAACTTGTCCATGACGTAGGCGAACCGCTCGAACTCTATGGCTTCCTTCATCAGCATCGTGGACTCGCGGATGTCGGCCGCCATCACGAACATCTGGATGGACTCGCCGCCGGCTATCACGTCGAGAAGCTCATCCTTGCGGAATCGTTCCTCCCAGTCGGCCGGTGCATGCGCCTCCAGGAGGCCGGCGAGCCGATCTCTATCTTGCCGGACCTCCGACCAGCCGGGGTCCGATGCGTCCTTGCTCGGCATGCGGCTACGCGTTGAAGAACTCGACCAGCACCGGTGCGAGGACCTTCGGGTCAACGTCGTGGCCCTGGCCGTCGAGGATGCGGGCCTGGCCGTCGGGCAAGGCCTCCGCCAGTGCCTCGGCTGTCTCGCGCATCCACGGGAAATCCGCCCCGCCGGCTATCACGATGGTCGGTGCCTTGACCGATGCCGTTGAGCCCGTCGGCAACGAGTAGTCGCCCATGATCCTGGCGTCGTGGGCGAGCGTGTGCGCCAGGGCCTCTTGCGCCGCCCACCACGGTTGGGCCCGCATGCCGGCGACCATCTCGGCCGGCATGCCGATCACCCTGGTCATGAAGTACTCGACGGCGTCCCCTCTGCGACCCTCCGCGATCATCGTCTCGTACTGCTCCACCTGGTCCGTGGGTGGTCTCTTGTCCTCGTCGAGGACGAACGGCGGCTCCCACATGGCCAGCTTCATTATGGGGAGACCGCTCGCCGCAGCCTCGAGCGCCAGGACTGCACCTGACGAGGTGCCGTAGAGGTGAGCGGATCCACCGGCCTCGGCGATGACAGCGTCGATGTCTTCGATCTCGCGCTCGATCGCGTACGGCGGCGTGTCCGTGCTGTCGCCTCTCCCCCGCCGATCGTAGTTGAAGACCGTGAAGTGCTTGGACAGCTCGGCGGCGAGCCGGGCGTTCGACATGCGATCGACCGATCCGCCCGTCACCAGCACGACGGGTGATCCCTCTCCGGTCCGATCGAACCCGATCGTGGTGCCGTCTCTCGACGTGACTTGGCTCATCGTTTCTCCTTCTCGCGCGCTACGAGATCAACCCGTTCATCCAGGACTTCCAGGCGTCCTCCGCCTCCTTCTGATCCACGTCCGTGAAGATGTGATGTCCAACCATCACCGGGCCGTAGAATGCGTGGATGAACCGGTACAGCGCGTCGTCGCTCCGCACGCCCAGGAAGCTCGGAGATACCCATTCCACGATGCCCTCGATGGGCTCCATCCCCTCCGGGGTCAGCCGAACCTTGTCGTCCACGGCGACAGGCCCGGGAAGGCCGAGCCCTTCTCTGATCAGCTTCCACGCCTGGTCGCGGTCGGGGAGCTCGGGCCCGAATGCGTCCACAGGCGTGGCCTTCCGCCCGAAGAAGTAGGTGAGGTACTGGCCGAGCTTGTGGAAGTAGGCGGTGTCGCCCTCGTTCATCGCCTCGTACTCCGCCTCCCAGTCGCCGCCGAGAACGCCAGTGTGCATCCATCTGATCGAAGTGTTGCCCTTGTCTCTCCCCTCGATCCGGTACTCGAAGGACATGAACGAGCCGTCTTCGGCCTCATCGCTGCGATAGACGAACCGGTTCGGCGGATCCCACGTCGTCACGGTGGCTTCTTCGGCGAAGCCGGGGGTGATGGTCCGAGTCTTTCCGCCCTCCCGGGGCTCGATCTCGTTCCGCCCCATGAACCAGGCATCCATCCCTTCCCCGGTGGCGACGGCGTGCCAGGCCTGCTCGGGTGTTGCGCCGACCTCGATCTCGTTGACGATCTCGAACGCCTTACCCATCTCGGACCTCCTTCGACCTTGGAGTCTGATGTGAAGACGAGCACCCGCATTAGAACTCATCGGGGCCCGGGCCCTCGCTACAACCAAAGTCACCGACCGAGCGAAACCCCAAATCATCCCGAACGAGTCTCTGCACAGTACCCTCGCTCGGAGAATAACTGACCAGGAACGTGCGGTCATCTCTTGGGAGCCGACCAAGCACTCCTGGACAAGTCCTATCTGCCCGCTGTGAAGCCTCACGGGGTGGCCGTAACGTGTTAGGCGGCAATCCTTGTTGTCAGGCAAAGCGACAGGTTCGCCGTTACGACCATCGAGCGAGCATCGCCAAAGGGCTCCCGCAGGGGTTTGGCTGGTCGAGGGACCCACGAATCCGCCGGCTGGAGCGGGACAGAAACGGGGTTAGCGGCGGCCAAATGGATCGTCCCGCGACCATTGCCCACGCAAAACCGCTGGTCAGAGCGGGGGGAGAGGGATTCGAACCCCCGAAACCCTTGCGGGTTTTGCGGCTTTCAAGGCCGCCCCGTTCGTCCGCTCCGGCATCCCCCCGCTCGAGTGTAGCGGTCAGGCCGGGACCAGCGTCCGGTACCCCTCGGGCAGGTACGGGTGGAGGACCGCGGGGAGCGCCACGGAGCCATCCTCGCGCTGGTGGTTCTCCAGCAGTGCGATCAACGTGCGACCGATCGCGCACGCCGTCCCGTTCAGCGTGTGGGCAGGGCGGTTCCCGTCCGGGGAGCGAAGCCGCACGCCGAGCCGGCGAGCCTGGTAGTCGGTGGTGTTCGAACACGAGGTCAGCTCGCGGTACCGGCCCTGCCCGGGGAGCCACACCTCCAGGTCGTACTTCTTCGCCGCCGACGCGCCCAGCTCTGCCGTGCACACGTTCGCCACCCGGTACGGAAGCTCCAGCCCTCGGATCAGCTCCTCCTCACACGCGAGCAGGAACTCGTGCTCGTCCCACGACCCGTCGGGCTCGGAGAACGAGAACATCTCGACCTTGTCGAACTGGTGGACCCGGAAGATCCCCC
>JBOGWD010000269.1:0-22553 GCA_050693275.1 Actinomycetota bacterium
GAGATCAGCCCGGACGAGCTCCTCGACCCCTCGTTCGCGGACGTTCGTCCGGGTCAGCTCGTGGGCCGGGGCGGGGTGGAGCAGCAGTACGAGACGTTCCTCCGGGGCCGCGACGGCATCACCAAGCAGGAGGTCAACGCGCAGGGCGAGGTCCAGCGCATCCTGGGGGTGGGGGACTCCGTCCCGGGCGACGACCTGGTCCTGTCGATCGACGCCGACATCCAGGAGCTGGCCCAGGATACCCTGGAGGATGCGGTGGCCCAGGCCCGGGTCTCCGTGGTCGACGAGGAGACCGGCTCCTACGTGAAGGCTTCGGCAGGCGCGGTCGTGGTCATGGATCCGAACGACGGCCACGTGCTGGCCATGGCCTCGTACCCGCCGTACGACCCGAGGCTCTTCGCCGACGGCCTGACCCAGCGCGAGTTCGACGCCCTCCGACGCCCCACCGCCAACTTCCCGCTGTCGAACCGGGCCATCGCCGGCCAGTACCCGGCCGGGTCCACGTTCAAGCCGTTCGTGGCGGCCGCGGCCATGAAGGCCGGGTACGCCCGGGCCGGGGGGTTCTACCCGTGCCCGTCCGAGTTCATCGTCCCCGGTGACGAGTCCGGGACCGTGTTCCACAACTGGGAGGACGTCGACCGGGGCGGGATCTCCTTCGCCGAGGCCCTGATCCGCTCGTGCGACACCGTGTTCTACAACTGGGGCCTCGAGTTCTGGTACGAGCGAGGGGCCAGGGGCGACCTCATGCAGCACCACCTCCGGCGATGGGGGTTCGGCGAGGTGACGGGCATCGACATCCCCGGCGAGGCGGGGGGGCGGGTGCCGGACGCGCGATGGAAGTCCGACATCAACGCGGCCTACCCGAACCTGTTCCCCGAGCCGACGTGGCTCCCCGGCGACAACATCAACATGTCGATCGGCCAGGGGGATCTGCTGGTGACTCCCCTTCAGCTCGCCTCGGCGTACGGCGCCCTGGCCAACGGGGGGACCATCTATCGTCCCCAGATCGCACTCCGGCTCCAGCGGCCGGACGGGACCCAGGTCCGGCGGTTCGAGGGGGAACGCCTCGGCCGGGTGCCGCTGGGCCGGGCCGCCCTGGCCGCCATCACGAACGCCCTCCGCGGTGTGGTGTCCTCGGGAGCGGGCACCGCCACCAGCGCCTTCGCGGGGTTCCCGCTGTCCTCGACGCCGGTCGCGGCCAAGACCGGGACGGCCGAGGTGCACGGGAAGCAGCCCCACTCGTGGTTCGCGGCCATCGCTCCGGCGAGCGAGCCCGAGTTCGTGGTGGTATCGGTGGTCGAGGAGGGCGGCCACGGCTCCCAGGTGGCGGCCCCGATCGTCCGCCGGGTCCTGGAGGGGCTCCTCGACCTGGAGCCCGGCGCGTTCCAGATCAGCGGGCAGGTGACGGACTGACATGGAGGTCACGCTGGGGCGATGGGTGAACCGGGAGGGGCCCCTCAAGCACCTCGACCCGATCCTCATCGTCACGGCCATCGGGCTCGCGCTGTTCGGCCTGCTCATGGTGTACTCGGCCACCCAGCAGGGCCTGCGGACGCTCGGCGAGGATCCCGGCTTCTACCTCAAGAAACAGGTGGCGTTCCTGATGCTGGGCCTGATCATGATGGCGATCGTGGCGACCTTCGACTACCGCCTGGCGAAGGTGTACGCGGGGATCGCCTTCGGGGTGCTGCTGTTTGCCCTCCTCCTGGTCCTGACGCCGATCGGCGACGAGACGGCGGGCGCGCAGAGTTGGATCAGTCTGTTCGGGTTCCAGTTCCAGCCCTCCGAGTTCGCCAAGCTCGCCGTGGTCGCGGCGCTGGCCGCGTACCTGTCCGAGCTGCGGGAGGTCCGACTGGAGCACGTGTGGCGGGCGGCGGGGATCGCCGCCGCGCCGATGGCCCTGATCTTCCTCCAGCCCGACGTGGGCACGATGATGGTGTTCGCGGCTGTACTGATCGCGTCGCTGGTGGTGTCGGGGGCCCGGGGCAGGCACATCCTGATCCTGGTCGGCGTGGCGGTGTTCGGCGCGGTCATCGCGTTCAACCTGGGGATCGTCAAGGAGTACCAACTCGACCGGCTCCGCAGCTTCCTCGACCCCGCGGCGGACCCGCTGCGGGCCGGCTACAACCTCGAGCAGGCCCAGATCGCCATCGGGTCGGGCGGCCTGTTCGGCCGGGGCTTCCTCAACGGCTCGCAGACCAACCTCGACTTCGTCCCCGAGCAGCACACAGACTTCGTCTTCACGGTGGTGGGAGAGGAGCTCGGGTTCGTGGGGGCAGCCCTGCTCCTGGCCCTGTTCGCCGTGCTCCTGTGGCGGGGGTTCCGGATCGCGCTGCTCTCGCGGGACTCCTTCGGCACGCTGCTGGCCGCGGGGGTGGTGACGATGCTGGCCTTCCAGGTCTTCGTGAACGTCGGGATGACCATGGGGATCATGCCGGTCACGGGGATCCCCCTCCCGCTGGTCTCCTACGGGGGCACGGCCATGCTGACCAATTGGGTGGCGGTGGGCCTCCTCCTGAACATCCACATGCGCCGATTCAAGTGAGGTGCGGGGCCGGGCCGGCTCCCCCTGTTATCCTTGATGCAGTGCCCCCGGCTGACGCCCACCGAACCGACCGGCCCCCACCCGGGCCGGCCCCGGCCACCCGGACCGAACCCATGTTCGATCCGTGGAGGCGTGCGGTGATGTCGCCTGCCGGAGGGGAGCACGACGTGCCGGCTGCGGACGCGGAGGCCCGTGTCGCCCTGAGCGACGCGAGAGGCCCCGCGCGGCGGTCGGGAAGGAGCCCCGGACGAACGGGGCGGAAAGGAACGTGGCATGACCGAAGAGGCATTGGACCCCCAGGCCGGGCAGGCCGAGGAGGGGTCGGAAGCGCGGCCTCGCACCCGCCGCCGACGGCGGGGAAGCAGGGGCCGCGGACGGGGCTCGGCGAAGCCCAAGGCGGCCGAGTCGGCCGCCGGCGAGGCCGGATCCAAGGCTGAGCCCGAGGACGGCGGGAGCGCGGCGACCGCCGAAGCCCGGCCGAAGGCCGGGCCGAAGAAGAAGACACAGGCGAGCGGGCGGTCCCGGTCGCGTCGGCGACGCCCCTCGAAGCCGAAGGCTGCTGAGACCGTGTCGGGCGACGGGAAGTCGGCGACCGAATCCACGGAGGTCGTGGAGCAGCCGGAGGCGGAGCAGACCGAGGCGGGCGAGGGGCGACCGGCCGCCCGCAGCCGGAGACGCCGGCGCCGGAGGAAGCCCGCCGCGGCGTCGCCCAAGACGGCCGCCGCAACGGCCGGCAGGGCCGAGGCCGAAGCCGAGGCGCCGGCCAAGCCGAAGAAGCCGGAGCGGCGAGAGGAGCGCGGGAGATCCGCGCCGACCAGGACCTCCAGGGCGGCCCGACGGATCGCCGGCGACCGCCGGCGCCGGCGGCCCCAGATCCATGCCCCCCGCCGCACCGACAAGACCATGCTCATCACCGAGCACGGCGAGCGGCTCCAGATCGCCGTGGTGGAAGGCCGGGAGCTCGTCGAGCACTACGTCACCAGGACGGGGGCCCGGTCCATGGTCGGGAACATCTACCTGGGCAGGGTCCAGAACGTCCTCCCGGGGATGGAGGCGGCGTTCGTCGACGTCGGCCGGGGTCGCAACGGGGTCCTGTACGCCGGCGAGGTTTCCTACGATGAGGACGTCGAGGCCGGCCAGCGCCGGATCGAGCAGGCCCTGAAGCCCGGACAGGCCGTGATCGTCCAGGTGACCAAGGATCCGCTCCGGGGGAAGGGGGCTCGGCTCACCGCGCAGATCAGCCTGCCGGGCCGCTACCTGGTCTACGTCCCAGACGGCGGAGCCTCCGGCATCAGCCGGCGGGTCTCGGACGCCGAGCGCGAGCGCCTCCGCCGGATCCTCAAGAAGGTCCGCCCCTCCGAAGCCGGGGTGATCGTGCGCACGGCGGCGGAGGGGGCCAGCGAGGAGGACCTGGCCGCGGACCTCGACAGGCTGAAGAAGATCTGGGAGCAGGTCCGGCGCAAGGCCCGGCGGGGCCGGCCCCCCAAGACGCTGTACGAGGAGCCGGAGCTTGTGGAGCGGGTGGTCCGGGACGTGTTCTCCCCGGCGGAGTTCCAGGAGGTGGTCACCGACTCCCGCGAGGTGTACGAGCGGGTCTCGACCTATTTCCGCGACCTCGCCCCCGAGCTCGCCGACCGGCTTCGCCACCACGATGGGGTCCTCCCGCTGTTCGAGGAGTTCCACGTGGCCGAGCAGATCCACAAGGCGCTGGAGCGGAAGGTGTGGCTGCCCTCGGGCGGCTACCTGATCATCGACCGGGTCGAGGCCATGACGGTGATCGATGTGAACACCGGCAAGCACGTGGGCAAGACGAACCTCGAGGAGACCGTGGTCGGGACGAACCTCGAAGCCGCCGAGGAGATCGCCCGCCAGCTCCGTCTCCGTGACATCGGGGGCATCATCGTCATCGACTTCATCGACATGCTGTTCGAGCGGAACCGCGCCGATGTGATCCGACGGTTCCAGGAGGCCCTGTCCCGGGACAAGACCCGGTCGCAGGTGTTCGACATCACCCCCCTGGGGCTCCTGGAGATGACCCGGAAGAAGGTGTCGGCCGGCCTCCTGGAGGCGTTCTCCGAGCCGTGCCCGACGTGCGAGGGGCGCGGTATCTTGCTCACCCACGACGTCACATGAGGGGATGGGAGGCCGGATGTACGCCGTGATCAAGGTCGGAGGCAAACAGGAGCGTGTCGCCCCGGGCGACGTGATCGAGGTCGAGCTCATGAAGGTGGACCCGGGCTCCTCCGTGGAGCTCGAGCCGATCCTGGTCGTGGACGACGACGGCAAGGCCCATCACGGCAAGGACCTGTCGAAGGCCCGGGTCACGGCCAAGCTCCTCGGCGACAAGAAGGGGGACAAGGTCCGGGTCTTCAAGTACCGGCCGAAGAGCGGGTACCGCCGGACCCAGGGCCACCGCCAGCTGATGACGCTCCTCGAGGTCGAGGAGGTGGCCCTCAGCCCACAGCGGAAGGCCACGGCTCCCGAGCGGGCCGAGGAGCCGGCCGAGGAGCCGGCGCCTGGCAGGAAGCCCTCGGCGAAGAAGCCGGCGGCCAGGAAGCCCGCCGCCCGCAAGCCCGCGGCGAGGAAAGCGGCGGCGAAGAAGCCGGCGGCGAAGAAGACCACCGCGAAGCGGACCTCGAGCCGGAAGAAGTCGACCTAAGGCCTACGGCGGCGTGCCTCGCGGGAGCCCGTACCGATCGTGGTCGATCCGGCCGCGTCTTGTCCCCGAACACAGGTCGGTCGTCAGTCCCTCGCCGTCGGGGTGATAGGCGAAGACCGTGTACCGCCGCCCCACTCGGAAGCGGCAGCCGCAGGCCGCCTCATCGGAGGCGGTGGTGACGTTCACGCGACGTGTCACCATGCCCTTGAACAGGACCCTGACCCCGAACCGGGCCACGACCAAGCCATCGGATGGCTCGCCGATGCGGAGCACGCGTCCCGTGAAGACGACATCAGCGCGCTTGGCTTTCTCCTTCGGCGTCAAGAGGATGCAACTGCACGCGGACGCAGGACCAACGGGAGCGGTGATCGTGGCCGTGACGATCGACAGGCACAGGAGCAGCCGGCGCATCGCCACGGAGTATGCGGGAGGGGTGCCCTCAGCGCGACCCCCCGGGCGGGGACCTGCTATCCTGAGACGCATGGCGCACAAGAAAGGTGCTGCGGCGTCCCGCAACGGCCGGGACAGCGAGTCGAAGCGGCTCGGCGTGAAGGCCTTCGGCGGCTCGAACGTGAAGGCCGGGGCCATCATCGTGCGCCAGCGCGGCACCAGGATCCACCCGGGGAGCGGCGTGGGCCGCGGCGGGGACGACACCCTGTTCGCTACGGTGCCCGGCGTGGTCCGGTTCCACTCCTCCCGGGGCCGGCGCCTGGTCTCGATCGACGGCGCCTGATCGACCGGTCGTGACGGAGCCGGCCTCGCGCCGGAAGGCGATCGTCGAGCGGCTCTGGATCGTCACCTTCATCGTCCTGGGCTTCTTGTTCTCGATCCTCGCCCCCTGGTACCTGGGGCTGCCACTCGTTCTGGTCGCATCGGGGCTCGGCGTGCTTGACGGCCTGGCGCACCGATCGCTCCTCGGCCGGCAGTGGGTGGCGGCCCCGACGATCTTCGGGACGCTCTGGGTGGTGATCGCCATCGGCGGCGCGCTCCGCGGCGGCCGGGGCCTGGACCTGTTCGGGGCCTAGCCGGCCCCGGCCTGGCGGATCGCGGCCACCCAGTCGTCGATCTGGGACCGGAGGGCCCGAGCGGCGGTGCGGAGACCCATGGCGGAGGCGGTCCGCTCCAACCCCCGGGTCGGGAAGATCCACGTCTTTCCGCCGCCGTGGGGGAGGGGCGGGGGTTCGGCGAAGTAGACGAAGACCGTGGAGACCTCGGCCCGGGCATCGGTGTAGTCGATCTCGAGGATCGGCCCTCCCCGGCGCCGCCGCACCCGGCCGATCCGGTTCAGGGGGATCGGGAGGGGTTCCTCATCGCCGTCGCCGGCGAACGTCAGCGCGTGCCGCTCCAGCGAGAGGCGTCCCCGCACCGCCTCGGGGCTGCCCGGCCGGACGAGCCATACCACGCGCGGCTCGGGACCCATGCCGAACCTATACTCGCCGAAATGGCGGGCTTCGTCGACGAGGCGACGATCCACGTTCGCGGCGGACGGGGCGGCGACGGCTCCGCGTCGTTCCGTCGGGAGGCCCACGTCCCCCGCGGCGGGCCCGACGGCGGCGACGGCGGGAAGGGTGGCGACGTCATCCTGGAGGTCGCTCCCGACGTGTACGACCTCTCCTGGGTGTCCGCCCACCCGCACCAGCGGGCCCGGGACGGCGGGCCGGGCCGCGGCAACACCCGTCGAGGTGCTGATGGTGACGATCTCGTCCTGCGGGTGCCGGACGGGACCGTGGTCCGCGAGGAGCGGGGGCTGGTGGCCGACCTCGTGGGCGCCGACGGGCGCGCAGTTGTCGCTCGCGGAGGACGGGGCGGACGGGGCAACGCCTCCCTGGCCTCCCCCCGGAACCCTGCGCCGAGGACCGCCGAGAAGGGAGAGCCCGGCGAGGAGCACCGGATCGAGCTCGAGCTGCAGCTCGTCGCGGACATCGGGCTGGTCGGTCTCCCCAACGCCGGCAAGTCGACGCTGCTGTCGAAGCTGACGGCTGCTCGCCCGAAGGTTGCCGACTACCCGTTCACCACGCTGACACCCAACCTCGGCGTGGCCGAGGACGGGGACCACCGGTTCGTGGTCGCCGACGTTCCCGGCCTGATCGAGGGCGCCCACGAGGGAAAGGGACTGGGCTACCGGTTCCTCCGCCATGTGTCACGGTGCCGCGTCCTGGTCCACGTCGTGGATGCGTCTGCCGCCGATCCGCCGGCCGACCTGGTCACCGTCAGGGCCGAGGTTGAAGCGTTCGACCCCGACCTGGCCGCCCGGCGGTCTCTGGTGGTCGTGACGAAGACCGATCTGGTCGACACGCCGCCGGGGATCGATCCGGGACAGGTCACGGTCTCGGCGGTGACCGGGGAGGGCATGGAGGCTCTGGCCGGTCGGCTGGCCGAGCTCGTGACGAGCGCGCCGGCGCCCCGGCGCGGCCCGCGGGTCATCCTCCGTCCGGGCCGGGAGCCGTTCACCGTGCACAGAGTGGGGGACCGTCGCTTCCGGGTCGAGGGCCGGTCGGTGGAGCGTTGGGTCCGGGACGCGGATCTCGAGGACCCCCGGGAGGTCGTGGACCTCCAGGACCGCCTCCGGAAGCTCGGCGTGGAGCGCCGACTGGAGGCGGAGGGCGCCCGCCAGGGTGACGAGGTCGTCATCGCCGGGAGGACGTTCGAGTACATCCCGGAACGATGAGCGCCGTGTCGAGGAACGTACGATAGAGGAGTGACCGGTCGGAAGCGAGAGCTCATCGAGCTGGAGGATCGGGCCTGGGCCGAATTCCGTTCGATCCTCGCCCGGTTGTCGAACGAGCAGATCGCGCTGATCGGCTACTACGAGGACTGGTCGGTGAAGGACCTCATGGCGCACCTGGGCAGCTGGATGGCCGAGGCGGCTCGGGTCCTCGAGCAGCTCCGCAACGGGACCTACACGAGCTGGGACCACGACGTCGACGAGCTCAACCGTGAGTGGTGGGAGACGTGGCGCGAGGTGGACCTCGAGACCGTGTGGGTCGAGCTCCACTCGTCCCGGGCCCGGATGCTCGACGAGTGGGACGGCCAGGGCTCGGACCGCCTGAGCGATGTTGCCGACCTCTGGTTCCGGGAGTCGGCGCACGAGCATCACGCCGAGCACCTTCCCCGTCTCCGCGAGTGGGCCGCAGAGCTGACGGCTGATCCGGGCTAGGCCGGGACCCAGGGCCGGGCCGGGGTCGGGCCGAGGACGCGGCGCTCGGTAGAGGGGATCCGCACGTAGAGGTAGGACCCGACCACCCCGACGGCGGCCGTCCCCAGGCCGGCCAACAGCATCGTCATGCGGGGCCCGGCCAGCTCGACCAGGCCGCCGCTGGCACCCATGGCCAGGATCTGTGCCGCCTGCACCATCCCGTAGTAGGCGGCGAAGGCCCGCCCCCTGAGGCGGTCGGGCACGCGCCGGTGCAGGAGGCTGCGCATCCCCACGAGCTCGACGCCGTTGGCGAACCCGCCCACGAAGAACATGGCCACGGCCAGCGGGTACATGGCCGCCCCGGCGGCCAGGGCCACGGCGCCGCCGCCGACGATCGGGAGCAGGACGACGGATGGGGCCAGCCGGGCCGGGCGGAGGAACCTCCCCGCCGCCGTGGAGCCGACCACCATCCCGATCGTCCACGTCGTGATCAGCACCCCGTAGCCGGTGGCCCCGGCCCCGAGAACGTTCTTGGCGAAGAACACCTCGGCCACGTTGTCCGCGGCGGCGAACACAACCATGAACCCGACCATCGGCACGACGACCCGCAGCAGCGGGTCGCGGGCGATGAACACCAGGCCCTGTCGCGCCTCGCCCTTCCGGCTGGGGGGCCCGTCCGCCTGAGGCTCGGGCGGCCGGCGAACCCGGAGGAGCGGTCCCAGGGCCGCCACGACCAGGAAGGTGGCGCCGTTGGCGAGCAGGGTCGAGCCCGCCCCAAGGTGCTGGGTCAGGACCGCCGCCAGCACGGGCCCCGCGGCCGCCCCGCCCCACCGGGCCACCTCCAGGAACGCGTTGGCCTGCGTGGTGCGCTCCTCCCCGACGGCCCTGGGGAGGAGGGCGAACAGCGCGGGCTGGGTCACGGCCAGTCCCGCCCCGAGCAGGAACGACAGGCCCAGCGTGGGGAAGATCCCGGGCGTGAAGGCCAGGGTCGTGGCCACCGCGGCCTGGAAGAGCGCGGTCACCACGAGGACCTTGACGGTCTCCAGGCGGTCCACCACCAACCCGGCCACCGGGGCCAGCAGCACCGGAGGCACCAGCCCGGTGAGCAGGAGGCCGGCCACGGCCCAGCCGGAGCCGGTGGTCTCCTGGACCCGGAGGGTGAGCGTGATCAGCGCCACGTAGTCACCCAGCGAGGACAGGGCGAACGCCACGAAGATCAGCAGGAAGTCGCGGCGACGGGACAGGCTCATTGCCGCCGATATGGATACACCCGGGACGGACCCGGCTCAAGCCGGACGTTCGGCCGTCCCCCCGGAAATCCACGGAGAACGACAAGACTGGACCTACAATCCCCTGGTGGCACGAAGAAGGTTGGGGGTGATGGGGGGCACGTTCGACCCCATCCACTACGGCCACCTGGTCACGGCGGAGGAGGCCTACTGGCAGTTCGACCTCGATGGGGTCCTCTTCGTCCCCACCGGTGAGCCGTGGATGAAGGAGGACCGGGAGGTGACCCCGGCGGAGGGACGGTATCTGATGACGGTGATCGCCACGGCCAGCAACCCGCACTTCAGCGTGTCCCGGGTGGAGATCGACCGGCCCGGGCCCTCGTTCACCAGGGACACCTTGGAGGCCCTCGGGGAGCAGGAGGAGGGCACCGCGCTGTACTTCATCACCGGCGCGGACGCGATCCTGGAGATCTTCCACTGGAAGGACCCCGAGGAGGTCCTCTCCCTGGCGAACTTCATCGCCGCCACGCGCCCCGGGTACGACATCGACCGGTTCGAGGCCGACGCCCAGACCAGGCATCCCAATGTGTCCGTGATGTCCGTCCCGGCCCTGGCGATCTCCTCGACCGACATCAGAGGACGTGTAGGTGAGGGCCGTCCGATCCGATACCTGGTACCGGAGGGTGTGAAGACCTACATCGACAAGGCGGGCCTGTACCGGTGAAGACCTCAGACGAGCTGTGGCGGTGGATCTGGGAGGAGGACGACGACCTCCGGGTCGGCGACGTCCTCCGGGAGCTCCTCGGACCCGAGGGTTCCCCGGAGCCTCGTCCGGCCGGTCTGGAGCCGCCCCCGACCGTGACCTCCGAGGGCGTGTGGGAGTGGGTGGCCAGCGACGAGGACCTTATCGATCGGGAGCTCCTGGACCTCGATCCGGGCCCGCCCCCCGAGGAGGTCGAGACCGCGGCCGCCGTCGAGGTGGACCAACGGCCCGACGAGCCGGAGGAGCCCGAGGAGGTCGTGGGCGCGGAGGAGGAGGAGGTCCCGGCCGAGGCGGGACGCCGTCGTCGGGTCACCTGGGCTCGATGGGGCCGGTTCGGAGCGCTGCTGGCCGTCGTGGCCGCGGTGGGGATGGTGGCCCCCAGGGTGGTGCCGGCGATCATCCCCGGTGCCACGGAAGGCACGACGATCGCGCCGCCGCCGGAGCAGCTGGTGGTGGCGTGGACGGTTCGCATCGAGGAGACGCCTGACGCGACGTTCGTGGCCATCCTGGCCTCGGGGGCCAAGCCCCCGGTGGCCCTGGCCGTCCCCGCCGACGTCACCATCAACGTGCCCGGCCAGGGCATCGGCACGGTGGGGGAGGCCGCCGCGGGCGGGGACGTCGGCCTGGTGGCGGTGGCGCTGGAGAACCTCCTGGGGATCCGGGTGGACGCCTCGGTGGACTCGCCGACGGCCGAGCTCCAGGCGGCCCTGGACGCGCTGGGCACGGTCGAGGTGGCCGATCAGCCGCTGGGCGGAGCCCAGGTGGTCCAGTATCTGACGACGCTGGAGCCCGGCGCCCTGCCCGACGAGCGGTTCCTCCGGTGGCAGGACGTGCTGGACGGCATCCTGCAGGGGGTGGCGGCGAACCCGGGGGCCGTGGCCGGGTTCCCCGAGGTGCTCCGCCCGGTCCTCGCGGCGGGGACCCCCCAGGCCGCGGACCTCTACGCCCTCCCCGTGGTCGACCTCGGGGCCGGCCTGCTCCGGCCCGACGAGAAGGCCCTCGACGAATTGGTGGACGACCGCTTCGTGCGGCCCGTGGCTGACGAAGTTCGCGTCGTGGTGTTGAATGGGGTCGGCCGGCCAGGGGTCGGCGAGGAGGTGGCCAGGATCCTGGTGCCGGAGGGATACCGACTGATGTCGACGGGCAACGCGAACACGTTCGATCTGAAGGCGACCAGGATCATCTCGTCGTCCCAGGCCGACCTGCCCGCGGCCGAGCGGGCCCGGGCGCTGCTGGGCGTGGGGCAGGTCCTCCTTGGCTTCCAGCCCGCCGGCCTGGCCGACGTCACGGTCGTCGTGGGGCAGGACTTCGTGACCGCTCACCACCTCGGGGGCGCGTGAGCGGGTCCCGAGACCTGGCCGTCGCCGCGGCCCGCGCCGCCGCCGGAAAGCAGGGCAAGCAGATCGTCATCCTCGACGTCGGTGACCTCATCGGGATCACCGACTACTTCGTCATCGCCAGCGGCACCAGCGACCGGCAGGTACGGACAGTGGCCGAAGAGATCGAGCGGACCCTGAAGGCGCGGGGCGTCCGGCCGGTCCGCCGCGAGGGAGAGCGGGAAGGGCGGTGGGTCCTGCTCGACTTCGTCGACTTCGTGGCCCACGTGTTCCGAGGCGAGGAGCGCGAGTACTACGACCTGGAGCGCCTGTGGTCCGACGCGCCCACGATCGAGTGGGAATCGCCCGAGGCCCGGAGCGGCTAGTTCGTCGTACCATCGTGCGGTGAGCCAGCGCACCATCGATGATCCCATCGCCGCGGCCCGCGAGGCGCTGGGCCGACACGCCTGGCACGAGGCATTCGACCTGCTCCGGAAGGCCGACGCCGAGGGGCGGCTCTCCGCGCGGGATCTTGAGCTCCTGGGCGAGGCCGCCTGGTGGTCGGGCGACATGGACGCCTGCATCGCGGCCCGGGAACGGGCCTACGCGGCTCACGTGGAGGCCGGCGAGCCCCTCGAGGCAGCCATGGTCGCATTCTCCCTCGTCAGGGATCACGGGAACCGCCTCGACGGGGCCCTCTCCTCGGCGTGGTTCAGGCGAGCCGAGCGCCTCCTCCGGGACCAGCCCGAGTCCGTTCCCCACGGGTACCTGGAGATGATGCGGACCCGGGCCGCCCACAACGCCGGGGAGTTCGACCGGGCCGTGGGGCTGGGCGCGAACGCCGTCGAGATGGGGATGAGGTTCGGGGATCAGAACCTCCAGGCCCTGGCCCTCATGTACCAGGGGATGGCCATGGTCGGTCGGGGCGACGTCGAGGAAGGTCTGGCCCTCCTCGACGAGGCCACCGTGGCGGCGGTGAGCGGCGAGCTCCTGCCGAACGTGACCGGGATGGTGTACTGCAACATGATCAGCACCTGCCAGGAGCTGGCCGAGTACCGGCGGGCGGGGGAGTGGACCGAAGCGGCCAAGCGGTGGTGCGACCGCCAGGCGATCAGCGGGTTCCCCGGCCTGTGCCGGGTCCACCGCGCCGAGATCATCCGCCTCCGGGGCGCCTGGGCCGAGGCGGAGCAGGAGGCGAAGCAGGCCTGCACGGAGCTCATGGACCATGGGCTCCCGGCCTTCGCCGGGGACGGGTTCTACGAGGTGGGGGAGATCCGGTTCCGGATGGGCGACCTGGCGGCGGCAGAGGACGCCTTCCGGCAGGCCAATGAGCTCGGCCGTGACCCGCAGCCGGGGCTCGCCCTGCTGCGTCTGGCCCAGGGGAGCGTGGACGCGGCTGCCTCACTGATCCGGCGTTCGCTGGAGGAGCACCGTGAGCCTCTGTCGCGGGTCCAGCGGCTGTCCGCACAGGTGGAGATCGCCGTGGCCTCCGGGGACGTGGAGACCGCGGACCGGGCCGGCGCGGAGCTCGAGGAGATCGCCGGGCGTTACGGGAGCGACGCCCTGCACGCCGCGGCGGCCTGCGCCCGGGCCCGGGTCCGGCTGGAGCAAGGCCAGGCCGCCGACGCGATCCCGGGTGCCCGTCGCGGATGGCAACTGTGGCGGGATCTGGACGCCCCGTACGAGGCGGCCATGGCCCGGGAGATCCTGGGCCACGCCTACCGGGCCATGGGGGACGAGGAGACCGCCGTGCTGGAGCTCCAGGCCGCCCGCTCGGCGCTGGAGAAGCTGGGCGCGGCGACCGACGCCCGGCGGGTGACCGGCCTGTTGGGGGAGGACGCGGCCTCGGGTGGCGGCCGGCGGGTGGCCAAGACGTTCATGTTCACCGACATCGTCCGGTCGACGAACCTGGTCGAGGCGATCGGCGACGAGGCCTGGGAGGACCTGGTCGTGTGGCACGACCGGATCCTCCGGGTGCTGTTCGCCGAGCACCGCGGGGAGGAGGTCGATCACGCGGGCGACGGCTTCTTCGTCGCGTTCGAGGACCCGGCCGCCGCGCTGGCCAGCGCCGTGGCCATCCAGCGGAGCCTGGCCGAGCACAGGCGGACGCACGGCTTCGCCCCCCAGGTCCGGATCGGGCTGCACGCGGCCGAGGCCACCGGGCGGGGAGGCGACTACGGCGGGAGGGGGGTCCATCGGGCCGCCCGGATCGGCGGACTGGCCGGGGCCGGCGAGATCGTGGCCAGCGCCGAGACCGTCGACGCCGCCGCCGGCTCCTGGGAGGTCTCCGAGGCCCGGGAGACGACCCTGAAGGGGTTCGCCGAGCCCGCCCGCGTCGTCACCGTGTCCTGGCGGTAGCCGGTCGCCTGCTAGAATCGAGCGATCCTGGGGCTGTAGCTCAGCTGGTAGAGCGCGTGCTCGGCAGGCACGAGGTCAGGGGTTCGACTCCCCTCAGCTCCACCATTTGAGTGTTGTGTGAACCGAGGAGCGAGGCGAACGGCTCCTCGAACTCATGGCCATCGACGCGGCCGTCTCTGACAAGCACCCTGCGTAAGAAGGCCTGGTTCCACAGCTTGCGAACCTCAGGCTTCGCCTTGCGGTAGCTCGCCATGCAGTTCCTAGCCAGGTCAAGGGCGAGGTTGATGATCTGCCTCGCCTGATTGAGGCTCTCCCCGTCGGTGGAGAGCTGTGCTTCGGCCTGGGCCACCTCGGCGTTGATCCGGCCCTGCTCGCGTCTGAGGGTGTCGACGTCGATGGCGTCGGCGTAGTAGGCGCGGAGCAGCTTCTCCCGCTCGTTGGAGAGTTGTCTCAGCCTTCTCCCTAGGAACACTGCGGCTTCCGCCCGGTGGCGTTCCCGCTCGGCGATCTCGGCCCGGAGGGCCCGCTCCACCTGCCGCTCCAGGGCCGGGAGGATCCGGACCCCCTCGTACAGGGCCTCGACCTCCCGCTCCAGCCGCTCGGCGGGCAGGTAACCCGCTTGGGAACAGGAGCGGCGCCGGGTGTGCCGCCCCACGCACCGGAAGTACCCGAATCTGCCCTTGGCCACCAGGTAGTACATCCGGGAGCCGCACTCGGCGCAGAACAGGGTCCCCTTGAGGTAGTGGTCTCGCTTCCAGCTCCGCTCCCCGCCGGTCGAATGTGCGTCCAGGACGGCCTGGACCACGTCGAAGAGCTCGCGGCTCACCAGGGGAGCGTGACGTCCCTCTCGTTCCACGCCTCTCCACCGGACCACCCCGGCGTAGACGGGGTTCCGAAGCATCCTGTGGACGGCACTCATCCCCGGGGGGTTGCCGAGGCGGTTCCGGAGGCCATTGGAGGCGAGGGCCTCGGTGAGCGCCGAGAGGGACCAGGACCCCGTGGCGTACCGCTCGAACGCCCACACGACTAGCGGCGCCTGCTGATCGGACTCCAGGACGGCCTCTCCCCGCCGTCCTCCGCCGTCCCGGCGGACGTTCCGGTAACCGATGGGGGCCACGGTGGGCCACCCTCCCTCGGCGGCCTTCTGGTCCAGACCTTTGCGGATCTCCTGGGACAGGTTGGCCGAGTAGAACTCGGCGATGGAGGCCAAGATCCCCTCCACCAGCTTGCCGGAGGCCGAGTCCTCCAGGCTCTCGGTGACCGAGTGGAGCTGGACCCCGGCCTTGCGGAGGGCCGCCCGGACCGCGGCGTGGTCCTCGAGGTTCCGGGCCAGGCGATCCAGCTTGTGGACTACCAGGCGGTCGATGGCGGGATCCTCGGCCAGGCGGGCCAGCATGGCCCGGAACTGGGGGCGGTCAGCTGTACGGGCGGACTCTCCCCGGTCCACGTACTCGTCCACGAGCTCCCAGCCCCGGTCGGCGATGAACCGCCGGCACGCCTCAGCCTGGGCGGGGATCGAGTAGCCCTCCTCGGCCTGCTCCTTGGTGGAGACCCGGAGGTAGATGACGGCCTTCACGCGGTTCCCTCCTCCCGGAGCTGCTCGGCCAGGGCTAGGAGCGCTCTGGCCAGAGGCCGGAGGCTAGCATCGTCCCCTGACCGGTCCTGGTGCGGCAGCTGGCGTACTCCTGCACGGTGTGTGCCTTCGGGGCTGCCCTTCCGGCCCTTGGGATGATCGGGGACAGACGCCGGGGCGGGCCCGGTCGTCTCGCTCATTCGCTCCGCCGAGGGTCACCGGGAGGGAACCGGGCAGCCCAGGAGAAGGGGGAGATCCGTGGCCACGCACCGCTTTCGGTCCAGTACTGGCCGAGGCACCGGCCAAGCTCGTAGGGGCCGGCGTCGGTGGCCGGAAGCTCGGTGAGGCACAGGCGGTCCTGCCTGCCTTGCGCCGGTAGCCACACCGGCCCAAGCATCCCCAGCACCGCCAGGAGGTCCTCGTTGGCGACGAAGACCGGCACGGGGGAGTGCGTCTTGGTCCCTCGGATCGCCTCCGTCCACGACCGGGTCACCTCGGGCTCGCGGCGGGTGGTGGGGACGAGGACGAGGACGTTGGGGAACTGAACCCCCTCCCCCCACCCGGCAGCCACCCGCAAATAGCCCTTGAGCTTATCGGCAAGGGCGGTGATCCCCTCGGTGGCCCGATCGTACTCCAGGTAGAACTCGCAGGCCCCGTCGGGGTGGAGGTACCGGCCGAACCCGTCGGGCTGGATCTCCCCTGCCTTGGTGCGGACCTTCCGCTCGGGCCGCCACCGCTCCAAGCAATGGTCCTCGTGGCGGAAGGAGGCCTCGGCCAGGCTGCAGAAGAAGGCGTTCACTCCCATCCGGTGGCGGAGGTTCTTGTTGTCCCGGTAGCCCTGGTCGGGGACCCATGGGAGGTGGTCGCGGGGAACCCCGTCGAGGTGGGCCAGGACCGATCGGCCGAGGGAGGTGAGGAAGTAATGCTCGGGAAGCCGGCCCTTGCCGAACTCCTGGGGAGGTGGGAACGAGCTGACGATTCCTGGATCCCTGAGCTCTCTCAGCCGATGCTGGCACCGCCTGAGTGAGCGGAAGAACAGCACTCTGAGCTGGTGGGTGGTGAGGACCTTGTGCTCCAGGAGGGCGTGGAGGATCGCGCGGTCGCGTTCGTCGAGCGACGACGCGAGCGCGCGAACCTCGATGTTGTTCTCCGCTGAGGCCATGATCTGGGCACACTCCACCCCCTTTCAGGTGATCGGCGACCGGGGACGGCGCTCCTACCTGCGGCTTCGCGCTCCAGCTCCTTCGACCTCGCGCTGCCGAGGCGCCGCCAAAGCGCCGCCGTCGGCGTCCGCGCGGTCCAGCACGATGCTTCAGATAGCCTGTTTCCCGTGCCGGGTTCCTACCTTGCCCGTCTCACCTCCTTCCTTGATGCCGAACGGCCGCGCCCTCGCCCGATCCCGACTCTCCCGGCACGCTCCGGTGAGCGCCTCGGGCCCTGGCCCGATCCGGATGGGGCAGGCATCGCGTGCGGAGCACTCTCCACCGACCCGCCGATTGGGGCCCCGCTTCTCTGCCTGCCCGGGCTGGCCTCCCACGAGGTGCCCGGTGCAAGAGCGGTCTCTTCGGCTCGGTCGGCGATTCGCGCCCTCCGCGGGCACGCGCCCTTCGGCTTGGCTCCGGAACGCCCTGGTGACGCACCGGCTTCGCCGGCTTCGGCGAGATTCCAGCCGCCTGGCTCGATGTCGGTTGTGCATGGTGCTCTAGGCATACAAAGAGCCGTTAAGCCCCAGAGGTATTCAGCCTTTCGGTGGGAGGACGGCCCCTTTCGCCGGGAGGTTGGCGGGAATCGCCCGGCGGGAGGTTCGTGGGAGGTTGGCGGGAGGTTCGTGGGAGCCTGACCAAAGGGCTCTCGGGAGGCTCATGGGAGCCCGCGGGGGGGCTCGGCCCCGTCTGTAGCGTTTAGTAGCTCTTAGGAGCCCTGGGCGGGTAGTAGGCCTTCGATGGGATCGCTCGCCTTGTCGGCCAACTGACCCCTTGACCTAAGGTGTAGCATCCGTTGAGGAGGGTAGGGAATGGGTTCCCGGTTGGTTGGGCTCGGTGTGCTGGCTCTCTTTTTGTCCCTGTTGGCCCTTTCTGGCCCACTCGCCGAGACTCAGTCGGGTGAGACGAAGCCAAAGTACTTTGTCGACGGGGCACGTCCAACTCGCGTCGAGGGCCGTTTCTACACTGGGGATGAGGGTTGCGTGCCCTATTCCTCTGGTCGTGCTGACGTCATGATTTGCGGACCCGTGCCGGACGATTACGTGCCGGCGCCCCCAGCGCGGTTCGACGCTGAGCTCTGTGGAGTGGCTGAGCAGCGGCTCGAGCAGCTTCGTGAGAACCTCCGTGCGGCGGGCGCAGGCGCGGCTTCGGTTGAAGCGGCCCATCCAGCCGTCGTTTCATCCACTTGTTTGGTTCAGGAGCTTGAATCACCTCCTGGACCTGGGTTCGACCACATGGTGTCTTTCCGAGCGGCGGATCCGCAGAAGACAGACCGCGTCATGATCGCCCTGGATGTGAAGTAGATATGCTTCCCTGGGGACGACGGCTACCTCCCGTATTTGGGCTTGATTGTCTTTCTCGCGTTAGGTCAGTTCTCTGCTCAGGCCAGTCACACTGTCCCCAGCTACTGTATGGGCGTTTTTGTCACTCATCCGGGAACGGATGGAAACGATTCGCTTGTGGGCTCTGACAGCCAGGACTCGTTCGCGGGTGGAGCCGGCGACGACACTTTCCAAGCGCGGGGAAGCCGAGATTTTCTGTGTGGAAATGAGGGAAACGATGCCCTCTACGGAGAGAACGGCTCGGATGCGACGCAGGGCGGGGACGGTGGCGATTTCGTCTATGGGGGAGACGACGGGGACGACACTCTCGATGCCCAAGCCCACAACGATCAAGTCTACGGACAGGCTGGGGGGGACGTGATCGAGGGTGGCTTCGGGGGTGACATTACTTCCGGTATGTCCGGAAATGACACAGTCCGTGGAGGAGACAACGACGACAATCTGTACGACGGTCTGGGTTCAGACACGCTCCGTGGGGGGAATGGCACCGACACTTGGTGGAAGTGCGATGATGGCGGAACCGCCGACACCGTCACTGAGGTCGAGATCACCAAGCCCGCAAGTTCTGGCAACTGCTGAGCCCACTCTTTGCCTGGTAACAGAGGCTCGACATCGCGGCTCGCCTCGGCTGTCAATGCGACGGCGTTAGCGCTTCGGGACCTATGGCGTGAGTCGCCGAAGGCCATCGCAACTCCACGTATGGTCAGAGTGGCCTTTCGTTCGAGGCCTCAGCCTGAAGGGGCTCTCCAAGCGTTCGCAGAAGCGCCAACCGGTTCACACAACCTCGCGCCACCTCCACAGTTGAGCATTGCGGGAGCCGCGCGCTAGATGTAGTTCCCATGGACCTTGTTGACGAGGGCCTGCATCGGAGCCTTCCCTCCCAGCGCGGTGTGGGGACGATGGTGATTGTAGAAGTGCACCCACCCGGGGAGGGCCCGGAGTCGCTCAGGGTTCGACCGGTACAGGCGGGTGTAGGCCCACTCGTTGATCATCGTGCGGATGTAGCGCTCGGCCTTGCCGTTGGTCTGGGGCCGGTAGCCGCGGGTGGGACGGTGAGCGATCCCGAGGCGCTGGCGGGCTTCGTGAAAGGCCCTGGACTCGATGTAGCACTTGGCCCGGTCGGTCATGACCCGCTCGATCCTCACTCCCAGCTCGGCGAAGTGAGAGGCGGCTTCGATGAGGAACCGGGCCGCCGTCTCTCCTCGCTCGTCGGAGAACACCCGGACATAGGAGGCTCGGGAGTGATCGTCGACGGCGACGTGGAGGTAGTCGTAGCCGAGGCTCATCCGCTTGGGCCTCTTGGTCCCCGGTCCTCTGCCCCGCATCCGGTGCCCGCCGCCTGGGGGGATGCGCCCGAGCTTCTTGACGTCGAGATGGACGAGTTCCCCCGGGCGTTCGCGGACGTAGCGGATGGGGATCCCGGTGGGCCGGTCGGTGTGGTCCAGGCGGGACAGGTGGTGGCGGCGGAGCACCGCATAGACGGTGGACCGGGGGCGACCGAGCTCCGCGGCCACACGGTGAGGGCCGGCCTTGGTGCGCCGACGAGCCCGCAGGATCTCTCGTTCGGCGCGCTTCGACAGCGCATGCGGACAGCGCCTGGGCCTGGACGGGCGATCCTCGAGGCCGGAGGGACCTTCCTCTCGGAACCGCTTCACCCACTTGTAGGCGGTGGCCCTGGAACACCCGGCGGCTTCCGCCGCCCGGACCGCCGGCCAGCCGAAGACCACGACACGATCGACGAGCAGTTGCCGCCCCAGAGGGGTCAGCTTGGCTCTAGCATGAGCCACGAGGGCCTCCTTCCGGTCGAGGACGTCTTCCATGACCCCTCAACCGTGCAGGGAGGCTCTCCTCTTGTAAACAACCCTCGTGGGAACTACAACTAGCGACCCAGCTGGCCCAATGCCGATCGACAGTCATCGTCTCACTTGGCTGCATCACCGGCGTCAGGGTCACCCCTCCCTTCCTTTAGCTGGACCGATCGGCGGAACGACCCGGAAGGTACTGTCGTACGCGAAATAGCTGTGATCCATGAAGTGGCCCTGGGCCCGCATCTCCGCGCGCCGAACCAGCCCTTGATCGTCGACCCACAGCCTGAACCAGATAGGCGTCCCGCCGCTCCCTCCGAAGAACGAGAGGACGGTGGCCGGGGCTCCGGCCACGCGCCGTCGCCCGAGGACGTTGGGGGCTACGGGGTCACGTCCGAAGTCCCAGATGAACCGGGGGACTTGCGGGGGGATCGCAGAGTCCTGCTGCCACGGCTCCCCGGGGCGATCCCTGCTCCACTCCCTGTTCCCGACGATCACCCGCTGGGATCCAGAGTCGACCTCAATTCGCATCCTGTCGGGGGCTTGGAAGGCGTAGTCCGCGCGCACCGTGGCCCGACCCGAGGAGAGGACCTCCTCCAACCGGTACGTACGCAGCTCGTGCATCCGCTCCTGCATCCTGGCGAACAGGGCCGAGCCACCGGCCGCGGGGAGGGCAGGGATGCGGAAGACATGCGTGCCGCCGGCGCCGCCGCCCGCCGTGACCGCCAGCTCTTCGCCGCCAACAAGATCGAGCTCCGCGCGCCGACAGGTGGGTCCGCAGTCCGTGGCCTCTCTCCGTCGATCTCCCGTCGAGAGCGTGACGGCGACGCCCCGCGCGGCCTCTTCGCCTTCGAGGGGGAGGACGTAGACCAGCACCTCGTTGGAGCCCGGCTCTGCCGGACGGATCGTCAGTCCTAGGAGCACCTCTCCGGCTTCGCCGCCCATCGTCAGATCTCCCTCTCGCGGAAGCGCCGATGCCTGTCGGGATGGCTCCTCTCCCGCCTCGGCCTCATCCAGCCTCGCCGGGGGCAATGGGTAGGCCGCCAGGAGCGCCGCCATGGCCACCACGCCGACGGCGACGGCCGCCTCCACCCGGGGGGTTCCTCGGATCCGCAGCCAGACGAGGACGGAGAGGGGGACCATCGCCGTCACGCCGAGAACCTTGATGCCCAGCACCCGGCCGTAGGAAGTATCGAAGAGGTCCGAGAAGCCGGCCAGCTCCTGGACGCCGCGCAGTACGCCGAACCCGACCGTAAGGACGAAGGCCGTGAGGGCGACAGCAGAGAATCGGTCGAGAAGCCCGCGGCCTTGCTGGCCTTGCCACCCGCCGGGAGGTCTCATCGTGGCCAGAGCGATGATCCCTCCCGCCCAGATACCTGCCGCGAGCAGGTGTGCGGCGTCGACGCCAACGCCCCACCACCTCGGGGAGACCGCCGCCGCGTGTCCCGCGGAGGCCAGCGCCACCACCGTCACCGCCAGATAGAGGGCGGGAGAGCGGCCGCGCAAGGCCGCGAGCAGGGCCAGGGCCTCGGCTCCGACCCTGACCAGCCGGGCGATCCCCGGAACCCCCGAGGTGAAGTAGGCGGCCATCCGGCCGGGAGAGAGCGAGCCGGCTGCCAGGACCGCTTCGCCGAGGACCACGACCGCTCCGCTCACGAGGGCCACCGCCAGGACCGGCACCAGCCTGAGTCTGACCCACGAGATAGCTGGCTCGCGCCTGGCCATACGACGCAACACGAGCATCCCGAGCGCCAGCAGCAGAGCGGCATACTCCACGGAGCGGGCCACGGCGATCAGGAGATCGGCGCGCTGCGGGTCGGTCCCGGTCTCACCCTCGGCCCCCGTGCCGGGCGATACCCCGACGCCGAAGCGGAAGGACCCTTGAAGCGTGTGGCCGTCCACCGGGCTCACGGTCGTCCACTCGACCTCGTATACACCGGGGGCGTTTGTCGCGAGCGGGACTCTGACCTCGCGCTCCCCCGACACTCGACCTGCATGGGTATCCCCGTCCGGGTCGAGGACCATGGCCCGTGAGAGCCGTTCGATGAGGGGCTCGCTGAACCTGAGAACCACGACGCCCGGCGCGCTCGACACCCCCGCCCCTGGCTCCGGCTCGGAGGAGACGAGGGCCGCATGCGCCGAAGCCTCCGAGCCGCCGGCGAGCACCAGCAGGATGGTGATCGCGCCGGCACCGAGGAGGGCCCGGCCTCTGCTGTTTCGCGTTTTTCTACGCATCCATCAACGGGAGCTCCCGGAGATACGGCTCTATCTCCTGCCGGGTCGCCACGTTGTCCCACCGACCGACGACACGGCCGTTGGAGCCCACCAGGAACACCCAGGGCTCCTGCAGCTCGTCCTCGCGCAGGATCCAGTCCGCTGCGCCCTTGTTCACGACCTGGTTCTCGAAGTCGCGCCAGACCTCGATGTGGATAAACTCCGCTCGATCGCCGTAGTCAGCCGCGAGGTCCTGCGCCATATCGGTGAGGGGCCCGCAGAACCGACTCACGCAGTACACCGGCGTCGAGATGACGACGAGCGCAGGGTGACCCGCCGCCACCGAATCGGCGACCGTCGTCCGATGCAGCTCGGGGTCGGGGATCTCACCCGTCGCGGCTCGCGAGTCG
>JBOGWD010000270.1:0-2031 GCA_050693275.1 Actinomycetota bacterium
CCCGAGTTCCGCAGTTGATGGGCACATGAGCCCTGTGTGAGGGGCGTTTGTGCAGGTCAGCGCGTTGCGGTGGCTCGGGAACCCTGGAAATGCGTGGGCACACGACTTGCCGTGTCGGGCTTGATTCCGTCGCGTGAGCGCGGTCGGGTGGTGGGCATGTACCTGCGGAGCACCCAGCGGCGCAACAAGGACGGCTCAGTGGTGCGTTACGTCCAGCTGGCGCACAACCGCCGCGTCGAGGGCGTGACCCAGGCTGAGGTGCTGCTCAACCTCGGCCGCGAGGATGGGCTGGACCGCGATGGTCTGGCTCGGCTGGTCGCCTCGATCAACCGCTACCTCGGGAAACCCGCCCCCACGGCGGTGCCCGCCGACGCGGCGGTGCTGGTCGGCGACGGCCTGGCCGTGACCGAGTCGCGGCCGGTGGGCGCCGCCCATCTCCTCGACGCGCTGTGGCGCGCGCTCGGTGTCGATGTGGCGTTGCGGAAGGTGCTCGGCCCGCGGCGGTTCAGCACCGACGTGGAACGCGTCCTGTTCGCCCTCGTCGCGAACCGGGCCATCGACCCGGCCTCCAAGCTCGCCGCGGCCGAGTGGGTCACCTACGACGTCGCCATCCCCGGGCTGGAGACGATGGACGAGGACCAGGCGTACCGGGCGATGGACCTGCTGGTGGAGGCCGACGCCCAGGCCGAGGTGCAGGAGGCGGTGTTCTTCGCTGTCGCGGACCTGCTCAACCTTGAGGTCGAGTTGCTGCTGTTCGACACCACCTCCACCTACTTCGAACGCGACACCGAGGAGGAAGGCGAGCATGCGTTCCGGCTCTATGGGCACTCCAAGGACCACCGCAGCGACCTGCCGCAGATCGTGATCGGGCTGGCCGTCACCAGGGAGGGCATCCCGGTGCGGTGCTGGTGCTGGCCCGGCAACACCAACGACGCCGCGATCTTGCCGGAGGTCAAGGACGGGATGCGGGACTGGCGGCTGGGTCGGGTCGTCACCGTGGTCGACCGGGGGTTCTCCTCGGCCGACAACCTGGACTACCTCCAACGCGCCGGCGGCCACTTCATCGCCGGGGAACGGATGCGCTCGGGGACACCGCTGGTCGAGCAGGCCCTGTCCAGGCAGGGCCGCTACCAGACCGTGCGGGACAACCTGCGCGTCAAGGAGGTCCGGCTCGACGGCTCCCCCGGGAGGCGGTGGGTGATCTGCCACAACCCCGACGAGGCCGAGCGGGAGAAGGCCACCCGCGACGCTGCCCTGCAACGCGTCGCCGCCGAGCTGGACCGGATCAAGGCCATCCGCGACCGAGCCACCAAGAACCGGGCCACCAAGACCAGCACAGCGACCAAGACCTCCAGCCAGTCCCGCCGCAAGAGCCATGAGGAGGCGGCGCACGTGAAGGCCGAGTGCGCGCTGCGTGACCACCCCACCCTGGGCCGCTGGCTACGGCAGCTCCCGTCGGGCCGGCTGGTTATCGACCGGAAGAAGTTCGCCGCCGAGGAACGCCTCGACGGCAAGTACCTGCTGTCCACCTCCGACCCCGACCTGACCGCCGAGGACATCGCTCTGAGCTACAAGAACCTGCTCGAAGCCGAACGCGGCTTCCGGGACATGAAGTCCACCCTCGAACTCCGGCCGGTGTTTCACCGCCTCGAACCCCGCATCCGCGCCCACGTCCTGCTCTGCTGGCTCGCCCTCCTACTGATCCGCGTCGCCGAACGACGCACCGGCCTGACCTGGCCACGCATCGCGATCGAGCTCGGCAGGGTGCATGCGGTCACCCTCACCGGGTCCGCCGGCACCGTCGTCCACGTCACCCCGCTCAACACCGTCCAAGCGGGCATTCTTCGCGACTGCCAGGTCCCCGCGCCGGCCACCGTGACCGCCCTACACCCCGCCTGACCTCGACAAACACCCCGGCGAGAGGCCCGACAGGGCGTGGACACACGACCCCTCACCCGCCGGAGACGCGTTTCCGCAGGTCAACCCCCGAATTCAGGCCGTTCGCGTGCCCACCAACTGCGGAACCCGGGC
>JBOGWD010000271.1:0-5654 GCA_050693275.1 Actinomycetota bacterium
AATCCCTGGAGGAGGATCAGTCCCCTGAAGAAGACCGCCTCGGGGTAGCGGGGCTCGGTGGCCAGGGCCCGCTCTACCTCCTGCAGGCCCTCTCGGGGACGCCCGGCCAGGTGAAGGAGGAGGCCCAGGTGGGCGTGGGCCTCCGCGTTGTCGGGGTCCAGGTGCAGGGCCGCGACGTACTGATCGATGGCCTCCCTCACCCGGCCGGCATCCAGGTACCGGTGGGCGAGGTCCAGACGGGCGGCCACGTCCCGGGGGAGCTGACGGACCCGAGCCTCGAAGAAGGCCAGGGGATCGGAGGGGCCTGCCCCACCGGCCAGCTCCCCGGTGATCACTCCGCTAGGCCCGCGTTCCCCGACGGATCCGAGCAATGTGGGGGCGGTGACCCCGACGAGCGTGCCCGCCACCAGGAGCGCGGCCAGCCACCGGGGGACCCTCGTCCTGGGGACCGCGGGAGCGGAGCCCCCATCCCCGGGGATCGGTCCCGTGCGGGAGGCGCGCTGGTCGAGGGCCCTCAGGACCTTGGCGACGCGCCGCTCCGTGTCGGCTCTCAGCCTGGCGTACTCCTCCTCCCGCAGGATCTCCGAGGCCCGGCCTTCCTCGAGGTCCCGGAGGGCCAGTAGGAGGGTAAGTCGCCGCTCCTCCAGCGGGTCCGTCGGGGTCTCGGGTACCGGGAGCCCCCGCCGGCGGAACGGAGCGACGACTCCGGCGGCCGCGACGGCGAACAGGACCAGGCCTAAGGGCACGAGGACGGCGAGGTTCAATCCGGCTCCTCCAGAGCTGCGAGCTCTCGGGCGATCCTCGACCGCTCGATCTCCGTGACCGGAGAGGTCTCCTCCCGCCTGCGTCGGATGAGCACCACCCCGACGGGGAGCGCCCCCACCGCGAGGGCGGCCGCGGGGGCCAGCCAGGGCAGGAGCCCCAACCCCTGGCCCTGGGGGGAGAGCAGGATCCACTTGCCGTAGCGGTCGACGAAGTAGGCTCGGATCTCGGCCGGGCCCTGGCCGGCACGGAGCCGGTCGCCGATGGCCTCCCGCATCTCGCCGGCCAGCCGGGAGGGGGAGTCGGCGACCGAGAGGTTCTGGCACACGGGGCAGCGCAGCCCCGAGGCGATCCGGCGGACGCGCTCCTCGATGGTGAGCGGCCGGGGAGACTCTGCGGTGGCCGCGACGAGCAGGGCGCCGAGGCCCACGGCGGCCGCGAGGATCACGGCGAGGGCGGCCCCGAAGGAGCCTCGCGGGAGGCGGATCCTCACCGGCGATCCTCCCGGGCCAGGAGGCGCTCGATCCACGACACCAGCTGCTCGTAGCTCGTCGCCCCCACCTGCTTGTACGCGATCGTCCCTTCGGGAGCGATGAAGAAGGTCTCGGGCACCCCGTAGACCCCGTAGTCGATGGCGGTCCGGGAACCGGGGTCCACCAGCGACGGCCAGTCCCCCCCGAGCTCCCGCATGTAGGCGCGGGCGTTTCCCTCGTCGTCCTGGAAGATGACGCCCACGAAGGCAACGCCTCGGTCGCGGTACCGGTCCCAGGAGGCCACGAAGTTCGGGTGCTCCTCCCGACACGCGGTGCACCAGGAGGCCCAGAAGTTCAGCACCACGACCTGCCCTCGGAGGTCTTCCAGGCGAACCAGCTCGCCCGAATCCATCTCGCGGAGGGCGAAGTCCGGCGCTCGCTCACCCCGCAGGGCGCTCGGCAGCGCCCGGGGGTCTCGCCCGAACCCGGTGGCGAGGAGGGCGACGAACGTCACCGCGACCGCGGAGGCCACCACGACCCATGGCCACCGGCGGCGGGCCCGGGAGTCGGTCGGGCGCACCTCGAGCAGCGGTTCCATGGAGCTCATGCGCCGACCTCAACGCGTTCGGGTCTGGTCGGCGTGGGGCGGGGCAACGGGGAGGCCCGCCGCCGTGCCGGCCATGCGGCCAGGAACCCCCCGAGGAGCATCACCGCGCCACCGACCCACAGCCAGGTGACCCCGGGGTTCAGGTGGAGGCGGAAGGTGGCCGCCGATCCGCCGGGCTCGATGGCCAGGACAGAGACGTAGAGGTCGCGGAACAGGTTCGCCGGGGTCCCGTACCGGATGGCGGGTGTGCCGATGGGGTCGGCGGACGCAGGGTAGAAGTTCAGCGACGGGGTGAGGAGCTCATCCTCGCCCCCCTCCTGGGCCAGCGTGAGGTCGGCCACCACGACGTCCCGGTGCGGCTGCTCGAGCCTGCGGAGCCCCTCGAACCGGAGCTCATGGCCGGCGAACTCCGCGCGCTCCCCGCGGCCGAGGGTCAGCTCCGCCTGTCGGTCGAACGCCGAGGAGGCCGTGATGGCCACGGCGGCCAGGACCAGGCCCAGGTGGACCACCATCCCCCCGTACAGCCTGGGGTGGCGTCTGGTGGCCTCGGTGACGGCGGCGAGCGGGCCGGCGCCGGAGGCCCGGCGGTAGGCGCGGATCCCCCGGGCCACCTCGGCCACCGCCGCAGTTCCGGCGAACGAGGCCAGTCCGAAGGCCAGGAGGGCCGCCAAGTCCCGGATGCCGGCGGCGGCGAGGGGGGCGAGCGTTAGGGCCCCGGCCCAGGCCGGCGCGCGGAGCCGGCGCACCACTCCGCCGGGGGAAGCTGCCCGCCACGGGAGCAGGGGTCCCACCCCCATCAGGAACAGGAGCAGGAGCATGACCGGGACCGTGGTCCGGGTGAAGAACGGCCCGCCGACCGACACCTTCTCCCCGCTGGTCGCCTCGGCGAGGAGGGGGTAGATCGTCCCCACGAGCACCGTGAAGGTCGGAACCAGCAGGAGGAGGTTGTTGCCCAGGAAGGCGGCCTCGCGAGACAGGGGCGTATCGAACGAGGCCTCCGCCCGGAGGAGCCCGGACCGGGCGGCCAGGAGACCGAACCCTCCGACCAGGACGACCCCGAGGAACCCCAGGTACATGGGGCCGACGATGGACTGAGCGAAGGCGTGGACCGAGGAGAGGATGCTCCCCCGGGTGAGGAAGGTCCCCATGACCGTGAGGGCGAAGGTGGCGATGACCAGGGACAGGTTCCAGACCTTGAGCATCCCCCGACGCTCCTCGACCATGACGGAATGGAGGAAGGCCGTCGCCGTGAGCCAGGGGAGCAGGGCCACGTTCTCCACCGGGTCCCAGGCCCAGTACCCGCCCCATCCGAGGACGCCGTAGGACCACAGCGCCCCCAGGAGGAGGCCTGTTGTGAGGAAGACCCACGCGACGAGAGTCCACCGCCGGGTCACCCGGATCCACTCGTCGGAGAGCCGTCCGGTCACCAGCGCGGCGATGGCGAAGGCGAAGGGGACGGTGAAGCCGATGAACCCCAGGTATAGGGCGGGGGGATGCGCGGCCATCAGCGGGTGGTTCTGGAGCAGGGGGAGGGGTCCCCGCCCGTCCAGCGGCGCCGTGGTGAGGGTGGCGAAGGGAGAGGTGGGCCCGAGGACCAGGAGCAGGTAGAAGACGGCCACCCCGTACATCGTGGCCAGGGCCCAGGGGAACGTCTCCGGGCGGCGCCTCCGGAACCGGACCGCCACGGCGGCCAGGAACCCGGCCAGGACCAGGTTCCACAGGAGGAGCGAGCCCTCGTCTGCGGACCACAGCGACAGGACCTTGAAGAACGTGGGAGTGGCCCGGCTGGAGTTCTCGGCCACGAAGCGCACCGAGAAGTCGTCGGTGAGGATGGCGGCGAGCATGGCCCCGTTGGCCGCGGCGACGAGCCCGATGAGCGAGTAGGCGGTCGTCCTCGCGCTCTCGACGAGGAGGGGGCTTCGCCTCCGGCCTCCGATCAACGAGGCGGCGGCCCCATAGACGGCCAGGGCGAGGGCGAGGGTGAGCGCCAGCCTGCCCACGGCGGCCTCGGTCATTGGTGCACCATCCCTCTCGTCGGGCCGAACATGGTTTTCTCTAGCCCTCGGTGAGGGTGGGGGTGACGGCCGGCGTCGGTCGCCCCTCGAGGGCCAGCGTGACACCGCCGCCCCTCACCCCGCCGGGGCCCTGGAACCGGCAACAGAGGGAAGCGCCGCAGAGCGCCAGTCAATGACCGCCCGGCCGGGGCCCCTTCACCGAGGACCGTCCGACCGTCCTTCCCCAGAAGGGAGGAGCCGTGCCCATGGTGGCAAGCCTTGATCCCGAGCTGTTCGTGGGGGTCGACTGGGCCAGCGAGGAGCACGCCGTGTCGGTGGTGGACCCGGCGGGGCACCGGGTGGCCTCGTTCGCCGTCCGCCACAGCCGGGAGGGATTCGAGCGGCTGGTGGCCAGGTTGAGGGCCCTGGGGCCGCCTGGTCAGGTCCCGGTGGGCATCGAGCGGCGGGACGGACGGCTGGTAGACTGCCTGCTCGAAGCGGGCCATCCCGTGGTCCCGGTGTCCACCAGCGCCATCCGGGCCTGGCGGGACGCGGAGGTGGTCTCGGGGGCCAAGACCGACGCCGGGGACGCCGAGGTCATCGCCGAGTACCTCCGGCTCCGCCAGCACAGACTCACGGTCCTGAGGCCGTTCAGCGAGGAGACCAAGGCTCTTCGCGCGGCGGTGCGGGCCGGGGACGACCTGGTCGCCCAGCGGGTGGCCACCGGCAACCAGCTGGAGGCCTGCCTGGAGGCCTTCTGGCCGGGAGCAAAGGCCATCTTCGCCGAGGTCACCAGCGAGATCACCCTGGCCTTCCTGGAGCGCTACCCCACACTGGGGGCCGCCAGGACTCTCGGCGAGAAGCGGATGCAGGCTTTCCTCACCAAGCACGGCTACTGCGGACGCCGGCCGGCCACCGAGCTCCTGGGGAGGCTCCGGAAGGCTCCGGCGGGAATCTCCGACGGGCCCGAAGCCGAGGCCCGCCGGGACGCCGTCCTGGGCTACGTCCGGGTCGTCAGGGCGCTCAACGCCGCCATCAAGGACCTCACCAGGGCGGTGGTCGCCCACCTGGGTGAGCACCCGGACAGCGCGATCTTCACGTCCCTGCCACGGTCCGGTCAGGTCAACGCGGCCCAGATGCTCGCCGAGTGGGGCGACTGTCGGGAAGCCTACGACGGACCCGAAGCCGTCGCTGCCCTGGCCGGAGGTGCCCCGGTAACCAAGCGCTCGGGCAAACACGAGGCCGTGCACTTCCGGTGGGCATGCAGCAAGCGGTTCCGCAACGCCATCTGCACCTTCGCCGACAACTCCCGCCACGCCTCGGCCTGGGCCGCGGCCGTCTACCAGAGGGCCATCGACCGGGGGTGCGACCACCCTCACGCCGTCCGGGTCCTGGCTCGGGCCTGGATCCGGGTCATCTGGCGCTGCTGGGTCGAGCGGATCCCCTACGACCCGGCCAGGCACGGATCGGCCAGGCGCCTGGACGGGATCGAGCCACAGGAGGCCGCCTGAGGCCATGTTCTCGGCCCCTCTTTTCCGTTCGGTTGACACAGAGGGTGTCACGGCACCTCCAGGACCGAGGGGGTCTCGCCGGGGCGAGGGGGCCGGTACTCCTCGGCGTGCTTGATCAGCATGGTGTCGGAATGGAAGGCCCCGTTCGGACCGTATCTTCCCTCGAGGACCACGCCGATCCCCGGCCTGAACAGTGCAGGGGTGTCCCCCTGGTGCACCACGCTCACCCGGGTGGTGCCGTCGGTGAGCACGAACCTGACGGCGCCATCCTGGCGGTGGATGGAACCCGGGACCACCTGGCCGCCGA
>JBOGWD010000272.1:0-12605 GCA_050693275.1 Actinomycetota bacterium
CGCCCGGCGAAGCCCGAGGTTCGCCATGACCGTGACCACGACGGTGTCGTTCGGGAGGCGACCCTCCCGCTTCATCGACAGGGCGCACGCCGCGATGACCTGGTCGCCATCGACGACGTTCCCGGACGAGTCGGCGAACAGGGCCCTGTCGGCGTCGCCGTCGAACGCCACTCCGGCGTCCGCCCCCAGATCCTGGACGGCCGCTGCAACCACGTCCGGGCTCGTGGCCCCGCACCCCAGGTTGATCCGCCGCCCGTCAGGCTCCGCGTTCATGGCCAGGACGTTCGCACCGAGTCGCCGAAGCGCCTCGGGGGCCAGGCGGTACGCGGCCCCGTTGGCGCAGTCGACCACGACCCGCATCCCCTCGAGGGGGCCCTCCGCCGCCGTCACGACGTGGTCGAGGTACCGCTCGACCTCCTCCGCGTCGTCGGTCACGGCCCCGATCGCCTCGCCTTCCGGTCGGGGGCCGTCGCCCCCCCGAACCAGCCGCTCGATGTCGTCCTCGACCCCGTCCGGGAGCTTCAAGCCCTCTCCGGAGAAGAACTTGATGCCGTTGTCCTCGGGGGGGTTGTGTGAGGCCGAGATGACCGCGCCGGCCGCGGCCCCGAGGTCCCCGGTCATGAACGCCACCGCCGGAGTTGGAACGACCCCGACCCGCACGACGTCGCCTCCCGCGGAACAGACGCCCGCGGCCAGGGCAGCCTGCAGCATGGGACCGGAGACGCGGGTGTCCCGGCCGATCACCACGAGCGGGCGCTCGTCGGCCCCCAGGACGACCGCCGCGGCCCGCCCCATCGAGAACGCGAGCTCCGGCGTGAGATCGCGATTCGCCACACCACGGACACCGTCGGTGCCGAAGAGCCGTGTCACGGCGGCATCTTAGGCGGAAGGGCGGCTCGGGGCGGCGAGATGGCCGCTACCGCTTCGAGTACTGGGGAGCCTTCCGGGCCTTCTTCAGCCCGTACTTCCGACGCTCCTTTTCCCGGGCGTCGCGGGTGAGGAACCCCTCCTTCTTGAGAACACCCCGGAGGGACGCGTCGAGCTCGAGGAGCGCACGAGCGATGCCGTGACTGAGCGCACCGGCCTGGCCGGTGACCCCGCCACCCTCGAGATGGGCCACCACGTCGAGCTCCTTCTCCTTCCCGACGGCTCGCAGCGGGGCCGTGGCCAGGACCCGCTGGGTCCGCGAGGGGAAGTACTCCTCGAGGCTCCGCCCGTTGAGGTCGAACTGCCCGGTGCCCTCGGTCACGCGGACGCGGACCACCGCCTCCTTCCGCCGGCCGGTCGCCGCCACCCTCGTGTCGGTGTCCGTCATGACGCTCCTCAGGTCTCCTCGCGCACCGCGCCCGGCACCTCGCCGAGCCGAAGGGGGACGGGCCGCTGGGCCCCGTGTGGATGGTCCGGTCCCGCGTACACCGACAGCTTCCGGAACATCTGCCGACCCAGCCGCGTCTTCGGGAGCATCCCCCGGACCGCCTGCTCCACGACCCGCTCCGGTCTCCGCTCAGCGAGCTGCTCATAGGGGATCTCCCGCAGCCCGCCGGGGTACTGGGAGTGCCGATAGTAGACCTTCTTGCCGACCTTCTCGCCGGTGAGCCGGACCCTGGCCGCGTTCACCACGACCACATGGTCGCCGACGTCCATGTGCGGCGCGTAGGTCGGCTTGTGCTTGCCCCGGAGGATGCCTGCCACCTCCGAGGCGAGCCTTCCCAGGACGGCTCCATCCGCGTCGACCACGTACCAGCCTCGCTGGACGTCCTTCGGCTTCGGGATGTACGTCTTCATCTCTCTCCAGCCGCGCGCGATCTCCCGCGCGCTCGTGGGTGGACGCCATAGTGTACAGAAACGAGGGCCAGGCCGTGGGGAGGGGCCACGGGGCCGGCCCCCGACCGGTCCAGGGCGGCCAGCACCTCGGGCATGGACTCGGGGTCGAGGCGGCCCTCTCCCACCGCCAGCAGGGTCCCCACCAGGCTCCGGACCATCTGGTGGAGGAAGCCCCCGGCCCGGGCCCGGAACTCCAGCAGGTCCCCGGCCGGACGCACCGAGAGCCTCTCCAGTCGCCGCACCGTCGGCCCCCCGTCCTTGGGAGGTCGGCAGAACGAGGCGAAGTCGTGCTCCCCCTCGAGGAGCCGGGCCGCCCGGCGCATCGAGGCGAGCCTGTACACCCCCGGACGATGCCACTCGTACCGGGAGGTGAAGGGGTCGGGGACCTCTCCGGCCCGGACCCGGTACCGGTAGGAGCGGGCCGTAGCGCTGCGGCGCGCGTCGAACCCGACCGGGGCCCTGCCGGCCCGGCGGACCACCACCTCGGGCCCGAGCATCCCATTGAGGGCCCGCTGGAGGGCGAGCGGCTGGGCCGCGGCCTCGAAGGACACGACCTGTCCCTCGGCGTGCACCCCCGCGTCGGTGCGCCCCGCCACCGAGAACCCCGGCGCGACGCCGAGCGCCCGCTCGAGCGCCTCGGCGAGCACACCCTCGACGGTGCGCAGCTCCGGCTGGCGGGCGAACCCGTGGAAGCCCGAACCGTCGTAGGCGATGACGAGCTTGAGGACGGCCACGGAGGCGCCCGGGACCGGCGGCCTACTCTTCGACCCGGCGGTCGACCAGCTCGATGATCGCCATCGGCGCGCCGTCGCCCTTGCGGGGCCCGAGCTTCAGGATCCTGGTGTACCCGCCGGCTCGCTCGGCCATCCTGGGCCCGATCTCGGCGAAGAGCCTGTGGACGACGGCGCGGTCGGGGACCACCTTCAGGACCTGCCGGCGGGCGTGGACGTCGCCGCGCTTGGCGAACGTGATGAGCCGCTCGGCCAGCGGGCGAAGGGCCTTGGCCTTTGCTTCGGTGGTCCGCACCTTCTCGTGCTCGAACAGCGCGGCCGCCAGGCCCCCCAGCAGCAGCCGCTCGTGGGCCGGCCCGGCGCCCAGCCGAGGTCCCTTCCGAGGTCTCGGCACTACGACTCCCGCAGCGACAAGCCCAGCTCGTCGAGCTTCGACTTGACCTCGTCGATCGACTTCTGGCCGAAGTTGCGGATGTCGGTCAGCTCCTGCTCGGTCCGCTGGATCAGCTCGCCCACGCTGTTGATGCCCTCGCGCTTCAGGCAGTTGTACGAGCGCACCGACAGGTTCAGCTCCTCGATCGGAAGCGCCAGGTCGCCGGCCATCTCGCCCTCGCCCTCTGCGGGACCAAGCGAGAGCCCTAGGCTCTCGGAGAGCTCGGAGAAGAGGTTGGCCAGCTCGACGAGCGTGGTCCCGGCCGAGGCCACCGCCTCTCGCGGCGAGACGGAGCCGTCCGTCTGCACGTCGATGATCAGGCGGTCCCGGTCGGTCATCTGCTCCACCCGGGTCGCCTCCACGGCATAGGAGACCCGGCGGACGGGTGAGAAGATCGAGTCCACCGGGATCACGCCGATGGGATCCCGGGGATTCTTGTTCTGCTCCGCCGAGCGGTATCCGACCCCCCGCTCCACCACGAGCTCCACCTCCAGCCCCGAGGTCTTGCCGAGCGTGGCGATGTGGAGATCGGGGTTGAGGATCTCGATGCCGGCCGGGGGCGAGATGTCGCCGGCCTTGACCTCGCCCGGCCCCTTCGCCTTGAGGTAGAGGGTGGCCGGCTCCTCGAGCTCCGACCGGATCACCATCTCCTTGACGTTCAGGACGATGTCCGTGACATCCTCGGTCACGCCCTGAACGGTGGAGAACTCGTGCAGCACGCCCTCGATCTTGATCGAGGACACCGCGGCGCCCGGGATCGACGACAGGAGCGTCCTCCGGAGGGAGTTCCCCAGCGTGTATCCGAAGCCCGGCTCGAGCGGTTCGATGATGAACTTCGCCCGCGTCGGGGTGAGGCTCTCTTCCTGGATCCGTGGTCTCGCGACGATCAGCACCCTGCATTCCTCCTTCGGCGGGGGATCATCCATTCCTGCCCCGCCACTCGGGCCGGCCGTGGCCGGCCTGTCTTCTAGACCCGCCGGCGCTTCCGGGGCCGGCACCCGTTGTGGGGCACGGGCGTGACGTCCTGGATCCCCAGGATCTCCAACCCGGTCGCCGCCAGCGACCGGATCGCCGTCTCCCGTCCCGAGCCCGGGCCCTTCACGAACACCTCGACCTTCTTCACGCCGTGCTCCTGTGCCCGCCGAGCCGCGGCCTCGGCGGCGAGCTGCGCGGCGAACGGGGTCGACTTCCGTGAGCCCTTGAATCCGACATTGCCGGCCGAGGCCCAGGAGATCGTGTTGCCGTCGAGGTCGGTGATCGTGACGATCGTGTTGTTGAAGGTCGACTTGATGTGGGCCGCCCCGTGGACGACGTTCTTCTTCTCCTTCTTGCGCGCCTTCTTCTTCGGCTTCGCCACGTCTATCTCGCCTTGCGCCGGACGCCGACGGTCTTCTTCGGTCCCTTGCGTGTCCGTGCGTTCGTGTGGGTCCGCTGTCCGTGGACCGGCAGGCTGCGGCGGTGGCGCAGGCCCTGGTACGCGCCGATCTCGATCTTTCGCTTGATGTCCTGGGCCACGTCCCGCCGGAGATCGCCCTCGACCTTGGCGTTCTGGTCGATCCATTCGCGGATGCGCACGACCTCGTCCTCGGAGAGATCACGCACCTTGGTGCCGGGGTCGACCCTGGCCCCGCCCACGGCGGCCCGGGCCGTGCTCGGGCCGATCCCGTACACGTAGGTCAGCGCGACCTCGACCCGCTTGTCGCGGGGTAGGTCCACGCCGGCGATCCGCGCCATGCTCCTCCTATCCCTGCCGCTGCTTGTGCCTCGGGTTCGAGCAGATCACCATGACCCGCCCTCTCCTCCGGATGACCTTGCACTTCTCGCACATCCGCCTGACCGACGGCCTCACCTTCAACGCACGCTCTCCTCGAGGGATTCCCGGGACACGCAGGACTTGGCCCCCTCCCGGGGGCCGATGAAAGTATAGGGCAGGCCCATCGGATCCGTCCAGAGGTCCCCTTCGGAATAGCCCCCGAGCCGGACATCTCGGTCCGGGCAGGCCGGCGGGCCAACGCGGCTCAGGCCGCGGTGAGGACATCGGGCCCGGCGTCGGTCAGGGCGATGGTGTGCTCGAAATGGGCGGAAAGGCTGCCGTCCGCCGTCACCACGGTCCAGCCGTCGTCGAGCGCCCGCGTCTCCCATCCTCCCAGGTTCACCATCGGCTCGACCGCCAGGACCATGCCGGGACGAAGCTCCGGGCCCCGTCCCGGGGACCCGTAGTTCGGGATCTGCGGATCCTCGTGGAGGCTCTGCCCGATCCCGTGGCCCACGTACTCGCGGACGACGCTGAAACCCGCCCCCTCCACCACCTGCTGGATGGCGTGGCCGAGGTCCGAGAGCCGGCCCCCCACCCGGATCTGGGAGATCCCGGACTCCAGGGCCTCCTCCGTGACCCGCACCAGCTTCTCGGCCTCGTTCGAGGGCGGCTCTCCGACGAAGACCGAGGCGGCCGAATCGCCGTGGTAGCCCTCCCAGATCGCCCCGAAGTCGAGCGAGAGGATGTCCCCCTCCCGGAGCGCCCGGTCGCCGGGGATCCCGTGGACGACCTCCTCGTTCACGGACGCGCAGATCGACGCCGGGAACCCCCGGTACCCCTTGAACGAGGCCGTGGCCCCCTGGGCCCGGATGTGGCCCTCGGCGATCGCGTCGAGCTCGGCGGTGGTGATCCCGGGGCGAACCTCGGACAGCACCCGCTCCCTCGTCGACGCCACGATGCGCCCGGCACGGCGCATCTTCTCGATCTCCTCGGGCGACTTGAGGATGATCACGAGCGGAGGTCGTCGAGCGCGGCGATGGCCCGGCGGGTGATCTCCTCGACCTCTCCGACCGCGTTCACCTCGCGAAGGAGACCGCGCTCCCAGTAGTACTTCTGGAGTGGCTCCGTGTCGCGATGGTAGATCTCCAGCCGGTGGCGGACGATCCCTTCCCGGTCGTCGTCGCGCTGTACCAGCTCACCGCCACAGTTGTCGCAGATCCCCTCGACCTTCGTCGGCTTCAGCTCGACGTTGAAGGTTCGCTCGCAGTGCGTGCACGTCCTCCGCCCCGCCAGGCGGGCCACCGTGACGTCGTCGGGGATGGCGAACTTCAGCACGGCGTCGAGCGGTCTCCCCCGCTCGGCCATGGCCTGCTCCAGGGCCTGGGCCTGCGGGATCGTCCTGGGGAAGCCGTCCAGCACGAACCCGTTCCGCGACCGGTCCAACTCCTCGAGGAGCATCGCGATGACCACGTCGTCGGGCACCAGCTCCCCGGACTCCATGTACGACTTCGCCTTCAGCCCGAGGGGGGTGTCAGCCCGGACGTTACGCCGGAACATGTCGCCTGTGGAGATCAGCCGGATGTCGAACCAGTCGGCCAATCGGTGCGCCTGGGTCCCCTTCCCCGCCCCCGGGGGGCCGATGAGCACGATGCGCATGGGGCTACCTCAGGAACCCCTCGTAGTGGCGCATCGTCAGCTGGGACTCGATCTGTTTCATCGTCTCCAGGGCCACGCCGACCACGATGAGAACCGATGTGCCTCCGAAGGGGAAGATGTTCGGGTTGATGCCCATGGCGATGAACGCGATGGAGGGCATCAGCGCGATCGTGGCCAGGAACAGGGATCCCGGAAGCGTGATCCGGGACAGGATGTGGTCGAGGTGATCCGCCGTCGGCTTCCCGGGTCGGATCCCGGGGATGAACCCCCCGTACTTCCGGATATTGTCCGCGGTGTCGACGGGGTTGAACGAGATCGCCGTGTAGAAGTAGGCGAAGAACACCACCAGCAGCCCGTAGATCGTGATGTATACGGGACTGGCCTGGTTGACCAGGTGGTTGTCGAGGAACCGCTGGAACGGAGGCCACTGGATGACCGAGCCGAGCAGCGTGGGGAAGTACAGCACGGAGCTGGCGAAGATGATCGGGATCACGCCGGCCTGATTGACCTTCAGGGGGATGTACGTGCTACCGCCGGACGTCATCCGCCGGCCCACCACCCGCTTGGCGTACTGCACGGGGATCCGCCGCTGCCCCTGCTCCATGAATACCACCGCCAGGATGATCAGGATGCCCAGGGCCACGATGATGCCGAACTGGATCCCGCCGCCCTGGCGGAAGACGCTGTAGCCCTGGGATGGGAGCTCGGCGATCACACTGGTGAAGATGATCAGCGACATCCCGTTGCCGATCCCTCGCTGGCTGATCAGTTCACCGAGCCACATGATCATGGCGGTCCCCGCGGTCAGCGTGAGCACCATGAAGATGACCCGCTCCGGTGTGAACTCGCGGATCACCCCGCGGAGCTGGTTGTTGAACAGGAAGATGAGACCGGTGGACTGGAGCAGCGACAGGGCCACCGTCATGTATCGCGTGTACTGGGTGATCTTCTTCTGCCCGACCTCCCCCTGCTTCTGCCACTGCTCGAGCTTCGGAATCACCACGACGAGCAGCTGCATGATGATCGACGAGGTGATGTACGGCATGATCCCGAGCGCGAAGATGGCCAGCCGGCTGAGGGCGCCACCCGAGAACAGGTTGATGAACGAGAGGAACCCGCCCTGTGCCGCGTTCGCCTGCGAGGCCAGCTCGTCGACGTTGATGTTCGGGATCGGGAGGAACGAGCCGAGCCGGTAGACGGCGATGATGAGCAGGGTGAAGAGGATCTTGGCCCGGAGATCCGGGATCTTGAACGCGTTGACGAACGCCCTCAGCATCCTCTTCCCCTTCCGGAGGAGGCTCCCAAGTCTACTCTCCGAGCACCTCGACCCGGCCGCCGGCCCGCTCGATCTTCTCCCGAGCAGCCTTCGTGAAGCCGTGGGCCCGGACGGTCAGCGGACGATCGAGCTCGCCCCCGCCGAGCACCTTGACGGGGAGACGTCTCCGGACCAGCCCGGCCGTGGCCATCTCGTCGGGCGACACCGTGGCATCGGCCTCGAACCGCTGGGCCAGCCGTTCGACGTTGACCACCGCCCAGGCCTCGCGGTTCGGGTTGGTGAACCCCTTCTTCTTCGGGACGCGCCTGGTGAGCGGCATCTGCCCGCCCTCGTAGCCGAGCTTCTTGCTGTTCCGAGCCAGATAGCCCTTCGTCCCCCGCCCGGCCGTCTTGCCCTGTCCGGCGGAGCGTCCCCGACCCACCCGGCGGCGATCGCGCCGGGCCCCTGGGCCCGGCCGGAGGTGATGGAGCTTCATTCCTCCACCTCCTCCACCTCGACCAGGTGATCGACCCTGGCGATCATCCCCCGGATCTCGGGCCGGTCCTCCTTCACGACGGTGTGCCGGATCCGACGGAGCCCCAGCGCCCGCAGCGTGTCGCGCTGGCGCCTGGGCTTCCCGGCCCTGCCCCTGATCTGGGTGACCCTAAGCCTGGCCACCGCCGCCCTCCTCCAGGCCCGACTCGGCCCGAACCGCCCTGTTGCGCTCCTCGGCCTCCCGCATGGCCTCGAGCATCGGCCTGGGGGCGACCTCGTGCACGTCCAGGCCCCGCAGCCTGGCGACCTCCTCGGGCCGGCGAAGCATCCCCAGCCCCTTCAGCGTGGCGTGCACGATGTTGATGGCGTTGTCCGAGCCCAGCGACTTCGACAGGATGTCCTTGATGCCCGCGCACTCGACGACGGCGCGGACCGGGCCCCCGGCGATGACCCCGGTGCCGGGTGCGGCCGGCTTGAGCAGGACCTTGCCGCCCGCGTCCTCGCCGATGACCTGGTGCGGGATGGTCGTTCCCATCAAGGGCACCTCGAACAGGTTGCGCTTGGCCTCCTCGACGCCCTTCTGGATGGCCGCCGGCACCTCCTTGGCCTTCCCGTAGCCGACCCCTACCCGGCCGGCGGCGTCGCCCACCACGACCAGGGCCGCGAACGAGAAGCGGCGTCCTCCCTTGACAACCTTGGCCACCCGGTTGATGGCCACCACGCGCTCCTCATACGGCGTCCTCTGGTCCGCGGTGTCGTATCGCCTCACAGGCGGAGTCCTCCCTCGCGAGCGCCCTCGGCCAGCGAGCGTACCCGGCCATGGTAGAGACGACCCCCGCGATCGAACACGGCGCGCTCGACGCCGGCCTGCTTGGCGCGCTGGGCGATCAGCTGTCCGACCGTCTTGGCCACGGCCGTCTTGTTCCCGGCCGCTCCCCGCACCTCGGCCTCGACCGAGGAAGCCGCGGCCACGGTGCGTCCGGCATCGTCGTCCACGAGCTGGGCGTAGATGTGCCGGTTCGAACGGTACACGGCCAGGCGCGGAAGGGCCCCGGCCCCCTGGATCCGTTTCCGGACGCGGCGGTGCCGCCTGACGCGGGCGAGTCGCTTGCCTGCTGCCTGCACTACGCGATCGCCCCCTTGGCGGCCTTCCCGGCCTTCTTCCGGACGTACTCGCCCTCGTAGCGGATCCCCTTGCCCTTGTATGGCTCGGGCTTGCGGACCTTACGGACGTTCGCGGCGATCTCACCGACGAGCTGCTTGTCTATCCCCCTGACCACGATCCTGTTCGCCGCGGGAACCTCGAACTCGATCCCCTGCGGTGGCGTCATGGTGACGGGGTGGGAGTACCCCACCTGGAGCTCCAGGTCCGATCCCTTGAGGGCGGCCCGGTAGCCGACGCCCTGGATCTCCAACCGCTTCTCGTATCCCTTGGTCACACCCTCGACCATGTTGGCGATGAGCGACCGGGTGAGCCCATGCAGGGCGCGATGCTCGCGCTCGTCGGACGGACGCTCCACGCGGACCTCCCCGCCCTCGACCGTCACCCGCATGTCGCGGTCCACGCGCTGAGAGAGCTCCCCGCCGGGGCCCTTCACGACGACGACGGCGTCGGACACGTCCACGGTCACCCCGTCCGGGATGGCGATGGGCTGCTTCCCGATCCTGCTCATGTCGGTTCCTCGACCCCTCCTACCACACGTGGCACAGGACCTCACCACCGATCCCTCGGCGGGCGGCCTGCTTGTCGGTCATCAGTCCCTGCGAGGTGGACAGGATGGCGATCCCCAACCCGCCCAACACGCGAGGAAGATGCCCGCGGTCGGCGTACACACGCCTGCCCGGCCGGGATACCCGCTTGACGCCGGTGATCGTCCTCTCCCGCTCCGGCCCATACTTCATCTCGAGGACGATCCGCCGCTTGGGCTCGTCACCCTCGACCCGGTAGCCGGCCACGAACCCCTCGCGGGCCAGGAGGCGCGCGATCTCCTCCTTCGTGCGCGAGGCCGGCATGACCACCTCGTCCTTGAACGCCACGTTCGCGTTCCGGATCCGGGCCAGCATGTCGGCGATCGGGTCGGTCATCACCGCTACCACGACGCTTTCGTCACGCCCGGGATCTCGCCTGCGTGCGCGAGCTCTCGGAAACAGATGCGGCACAGGGCGAACCGCCGGAACACGGCGCGAGCGCGCCCGCACCTCCGACATCGCGTGTACCGCCGGGCCGAGAACTTGGCCCGGCCCTTCGCCTTGTTGATCAACGCCTTCTTCGCCATCCTCGTCTCCTACGCGGCCCCGGCCTCGGCCGCCGCGGTCTCGTCGCGGAGGGGGAGCCCCAGGGCCCGGAGGAGGGCCCGTCCCTCCTCGTCGGTGGCGGCCGTGGTCACTATCGTGATGTCCATGCCCCGGACCGTGTCGATCTGGTCGTAGTCCACCTCGGGGAACACCAGCTGCTCGGTGAGCCCGATGGAGTAGTTGCCCCGACCGTCGAACGCCTTCGGGTCGAGACCCCGGAAGTCCCGGATCCGCGGGAGCGCGGTCGCCAGGAGCCTGTCCAGGAACTCCCACATCCTATCGCCTCGAAGCGTGACCTTGGCTCCGATGGACATCCCCTGGCGGAGCTTGAACCCGGCAATCGACTTCTTGGCCTTGGTGACCAGCGGCTTCTGCCCGGTGATCGTGGTCAGGTCGGCCAGCGCGCCGTCGAGGACCTTGGCGTCCCGGGCGGCCTCCCCCACACCCATGTTCACGACGATCTTCTCCGGGCGAGGCACCTGCATGGCGTTCGCGTAGCCGCGCTCCTCCATGAGACGGGGCACGATCTCCTCGCGGTACCGCTGCTTCAACCGGGGGATGGTCCGCTCCGCCATCACAGATCGGCCTCGCACTTCCGGCAGACGCGGATCTTCTTCCCGTCCTCGAAGCGGTGGCCGACGCGGGTCGGCTGGCCGCAGGTCTTGCACACGACGGCCACGTTCGAGATGTCCACGAACTGCTCGATGTCGATGATCCCGCCCTGCTGGCGCTTCTTGGACGGTCGGGAGTGCTTCTTGGCCCTGGCCACGCCCTCGACCATGATCCGGCCCTCCCGGGGGAGGACGCGGACGACCCTACCCCTCGATCCCCGATCCTTGCCGTGGATCACCTGGATCTCGTCGTCCTTCCGAATGTTCACACCGGGCATGTTCAGAGCACCTCCGGCGCCAGCGAGATGATCCTCATGAACCGCTTCTCCCTGAGCTCTCGAGCCACGGGCCCGAAGATCCGGGTGCCCCGAGGCTGGCGCTGCTCGTTGATCAACACCACCGCGTTCTCGTCGAACTTGATGTAGGAGCCATCCGTGCGCCGCTTCTCCTTTGCGGTGCGGACCACCACCGCTCGGACCACGTCGCCCTTCTTCACCTGAGCTCCGGGAAGCGCGTCCTTGACGGTTCCAACGATGACGTCGCCGATCCCCGCATACCGCCGGCCGGAGCCGCCGAGCACTCGGATGCACAGGACCTCCTTGGCCCCGGTGTTGTCGGCCACGCGAACCTTCGACTCCTGCTGGATCACTTGGCCCGCTCCAAGATCTCCACCACCCGCCATCGCTTCGTCTTCGACAGCGGGCGGGTCTCCATCAGTCGGACCACGTCGCCCACCTTGGCCTCGCTGGCCTCGTCGTGAGCATGGAGCTTCGATGTCCGGCGCATGCTCTTGCCGTACAGGGAGTGCCGCTTGCGGCGCTCGACCTGAACCACGACGGTCTTCTCCATTGCGGTGGAGACCACCACGCCGGTCCGGACCTTTCGCTCGCCCCGCTCGGTCACGACGCCTCCTGGTCCTCCTCGGGCGCCGCCAGGTCCCGCTCGGTCAGCACGGTCATGATCCGGGCGATGTCGTGTCTGACATCCTTGATCCGCATCGGGTTGTCGAGCTGGCCCGTGGCCAGCTGGAAGCGCAGGTTGAACAGCTCCTCCTTCGAGGACTCCAGGCGAGCCAGCAGCTCGTCGTCGGGGAGGTCCCGGAACTCGGCGGGACGGGTCAGCGCACACCCCCCAGTCTGGTCACGAACTTGGACTTGATCGGAAGCTTGTGGGCCGCCCGCTTGATGGCCTCCCGGGCCACCGCTTCGGGCACCCCGGACAGCTCGAACATGACCCGGCCGGGCTTCACCACCGCCACCCAGAACTCGGGGTTGCCCTTTCCGGACCCCATCCGCGTCTCGGCAGGCTTCTTCGTGACGGGCTTGTCGGGAAAGATGTTGATCCACACCTTGCCGCCCCGGCGGATGTGCCGGGTCATGGCGACCCGAGCGGCCTCGATCTGGCGGTTGCTGATCCATCCGGGCTCCATGGCCACCAGGCCGTAGTCGCCGAAGTGCACGTCCGTGCCTCCCTTGGCCTTGCCGCGCATCCGCCCGCGATGCTGCTTCCGATGCTTGACCTTCTTCGGCTGCAGCATCAGCCCGGCCTC